>JABGOQ010000058.1 GCA_018645405.1 Anaerolineae bacterium
AAATGTTGGTTTTGAACAATCTGGTTCAGTTTAGTAGTTAAAAATACCTCTATAAATAGCCCCATAGTGTCGCTGAAGGGATTATTTTTTTATAGTAGCACTTGTTTTAATTTTATCTTTGACAGCACTTAAACGACGATCTGAAAGTTATATAGGCTATTATAAATAAGATCTACATCCTAATCCTTAATACTTTGGAATATTAGCTGAAAAAAGAGAAAATATTCACTTGTTTTATTTTGATCCATCTATATAATCACTTCATTATTGATTAGGTGGCCTTTTGGTGATTCTACCATTCTGTTTCTCATATGCTTTGATATCACTATGTAATAATTAAATATTTGATCCTCTTAATTTATTACTGTGAGATTATTCACAGCACGTTTAAATAAAATATAATGAAAGGTAAAAATGAGTAAAATTAAACTTCTTATGATTGTGTTTTTATTTGCTGGATGTTCCGTACCTAATTTTATGATCCAGGGCCAACTAGATGATTTTGAAAGAGCCCTTGAGGAAGAGGACGTGAATTGGATAATGGATCAATTCACTGACGATGTTGTTCGAGAAATTCCAGGTGGCTTCAAATTTAAGGGTAAGGATGAGGTGCGAATGTATTGGGAAGATCTCTTTCAATCTGTGGATAATATAGATGTTGAGATTATTGATTTTGTAACATCAGGTTTTCCACCGGACAAATTGGCTCTTCACTGGAGGTGGAAAGCGGATGTTGTAGCAAAATCAAAATACTTAAAATTTGATGTTGTAGGAACGACAGTAAAATTTGAAGGTATGGACTTTAATTATGGTAGTGGTTTCAAAACGGCAAGGATCATTACTTTTTGGAATACCTTAGATATGCTACAGCAAGCAGGCTACAAGGTTAGCAAATAGACTGAACATTCATCGGCCGCCACCTGGCATGATTTTGAGTAATCTGAACATTATTTATCTTTATTAAATCTTGCTAATTTGTTTTTCATTAGAGACTTTGCCTTCTCTTGCTTAATGCTCCGGAAGGCTGAGCCTTAAAAGGTCTTCAGAATATTTAGGGCTTCCTGAAAAAATCTCCAAAAACCGTTTGGCAGAGATTTGCTGTTCTTTGTACCAATGAGACTTATTTTGACCCAATTAGTCATCTGACAGTAATAGACATCTCCCCAATCTGCATTGGCTGTGCCGCTGCTCTCGCCGGGTGGCGTCAATGATTAAGCGCATAGATTTGGGCGGTGCCAACAATCTGATGCGTGTTCTCATTAGCCTGAAAACATTCATTTCTGGGATGGAATGTCATTAAAAAAAGTTAGAGAATTTTGGGTAGCTGGTCTTTCCAAAATACAGTCGCACCAACGCGATAAGTTTTCGGCGTGTTCAATGGATAATCCAAGATGTTTATGTATACGCAGCCAAGGGAACAGCGCGATGTCGGCAATGCTATATGTATCCCCACAGATATATTTTTTCGAGTTCAACTGTTCATTTAGATATTCAATCGAGCGACTTGCGGTGGCTTTGTATTGGACCAGCGCGTCTGAATTGGGCGCCTTTGCCAGTCTAGACCAATATTCGATCTGTCCGAAATATGGCCCTTGAGTCGATGCCTGATAGAAGAGCCAAGCGATCAATTGTTCCTGCAACGAAGGGTCCTCCATCAGCCCCCAGCCCGTTTTGTGGGCCAAGCTAAGTAGGATCGAATTGGATTCTGTATGGTGCATATCACCATCCCAAATCACAGGGACCTTTCCAGCTGGGTTTATGGCGCGAAATTCGGCGGAGTGTTGCTCTCCAGCGCGAATATTGATGGGTTCAAATTCATAATCTAGTCCAGTTTCAGACAAGAACATCAGCACTTTTAAGGTATTGATGGTGTCGTATCCGTATAATTTAATCATGGATTTAAGGATTCCAAGGCTTTGGCATCATCGGCGTTTGTGCCAGGAGTGATTTTGTATATTCGGCTTGGGGACTCTCATAGACTGCCTCTGTGGTGTTGACTTCCTCGATCTTGCCATTGCGCAAAACGGCTGTGTCATCGGCCATTTGACGCACCACAGCAAGATTGTGGCTAATGAAGAGGATGGTTAGTCCAAACCTCACCTGTAGCTCCTTGAGCAAATTCAAGATTTCAGCTTGGATGGACACATCCAGCGCCGACGTTGGCTCGTCGCAGATCAGGAAACGTGGGCGCGCGAGTAACGCCCGGGCCACCGCAATGCGTTGACGCTGACCGCCCGAGAACTGGTGCGGATATTTGGTGATTGCGTCGGGCTGCATACCCACGAGTGATAGCATGGAGGCCGCCAAGTTTTTGCGCTCGGCTGGGTCTTTGACGAAACCGTAGAACCATAATGGTTCGGTCAGGATATCCACTATACGGTGACGGGGATTTAAACTTGAGTATGGGTCTTGGAACACCATTTGAATCTGCTGCCTTGACGGATGGTGTCGACTTCGAGATTTTCTGAATGGAAGGGCAGTGTAGCCCAAGGTCATCGTCCCATGTGTGGGTGTCACAAGGCCAGTGATAGCTTTTGCCAATGTTGATTTTCCGGACCCGCTCTCACCTACCAACCCCATTATAGAACCGGGTCTAATATTCAGCGCCACATCTTCCAGCGCGACATATAAGGATGGCTTGCGAAACAAGGATGTGCGCGGCCCTGCAAACTTCACTGTTAGGTTCTCCAGGGTAAGCCCTGTGAGACCGTGGTGTTGTCCCTCAAGCAGCCAGCGCTCCGCCGTATCACCCTGTGTGCCGGCAGTGTCGTCTGCCTCGGGAACGTGGAAGCGATCAATCTTTCGATCCAATGGAGGCACAGCATCCATCAGCGCGCGCGTATAGGGATGTTTTGGGGCGCCTAAGACCTGCGCTGTGTCACCTGTTTCCATCACACGGCCCTTACGCATGACCGTCACGCGGTCAGCCACTTGGGCTATCACGCCAATATCGTGGGTGATCAACATAAACGCGATCTGCCGTTCCTTGGCTAACTGCTGGATCAGGTCTAGGACCTGCGATTGCACCGCAACATCTAATGCTGTTGTGGGTTCATCTGCAATGATCATTTCGGGATCGGTACAGATGGCTAATGCAATGACAACCCGTTGGCACATGCCGCCGGAAAATTGATGTGGGTAGGCTTTTATCCGTTGGGAAGCGTTTTTAATTCCGATGTCTTCGAGTAAATTCACGGCGCGTTTGCGGGCTGCGGTTTTGCTAGCGTCTGAATGGGCCTGAATGGTCTCTACCAGTTGATCCTCAATCGTCATCAACGGGTTCAAACTGGTTTGGGGATCTTGAAAAATCATTGAGATACGGTTGCCGCGGATCTCATGGGCTTGCGCGAATGTCAGCCTCCGTAGGTCGGTGTCGCCCAGTGTTAACGTTCCGCTTGATACATAGCCGGGCGCTTGAAGCAGACCGATCACAGCGGCACCCACGGTAGATTTTCCAGCCCCGCTTTCGCCAACTAACCCGTGTATTTCACCCGGTTTTATTGTCATATTCACGTCTTTGATGGCAGTGAAATCTCCAAAACGGGACGGGAACTTTACGGTAAGGTCTTTGATCGTCAGCATTTAGCGCAGCCTAGGGTTGAAGATATCACGTAGGAAATCGCCAAGGATGTTGATGGACACAACCAAGGCGATGAGGAACAACGTGGGAATCCACAAAATCCACCATTCACCTGACAGCAGGAATTGCATGCCAATGCGAATTAGCGTGCCAAGGCTGGGGCTGTCGGCGGGCAGGCCGATGCCGAGGAAGGATAAGGTTGCCTCGAGCAGAATGGCAGTGGCCAGATCGACCGTCATGATCACTAAAAGTGGGCCAAGGATGTTGGGCAGGATATGCACAAACATTATCCGAGATGGGCGTTGTCCCATCATGATTGCAGCCTGCACGTATTCTTTATTCATCTGGACGAAGGTCGTGGCGCGCGCTGTACGGGCGAAGTTCACCCAAAGCGACAGCGCAATGGCTAGGGTCAAAACTGCAACGCGGAAATCTTGTTGAATGGCAGCCGGGAGAATGCCTCGTGCAATCCCGTCAATCAGCAGTGCTGTTAGGATCGCGGGCAGTGCCAGTTGCACATCGGCGATACGCATCACGACGGCATCAAATCGCCCGCCAAAATATCCAGCGGCAAGACCAAGACCTACGCCTAGAACGGCGGCAATCGTTAAAGCCGACAGGCCAATGACCAGTGACAGCCTCGCTCCGTAAAGGATTGCTGAGATCATATCACGACCTTGATCGTCGGTGCCTAACAGGTATTTCGGGTTTGCCCCGTCTTCCCACGCAGGGGGTAATAACCCGTCAAATAGGCTAAACGATGCCAGGTCATAGGGGTTCACCAGTGCGATCCAAGATGCGAATACCGCACCTAAAATGATGAGTGTAGCAACCATTGCTGCCACAATCGCCGCCGGGGAATGAACGAACAGCCACAGACCTTCGTGCCTCTTCAAAAACGCAATCATGCCACGGCCTTAAGTCTTAGGCGGGGGTCGATGGTAAAGTAAAGCAAGTCAACTACAAGGTTCACCAGCACAAAGAAAAACGCAATCACCACAAGGTAGACGCCCATCACAGGGATATCGACGAAGCGGATCGATTCTAGAAACAATAACCCCATACCAGGCCATTGGAAAACGCTTTCAGTGACGATGGAAAACGCGATGACACCGCCAAATTGCAACCCGATAATCGTAATTACAGGTACCATTGTGTTCACCAATGCGTGTCTGTAATGCAGTTGCCTCATAGGCACACCACGCGCCATGGCAAAGCGGATGTAGTCGGACCGCATGACCTCCATCATTTCGGCACGCACCAGACGCATCGTGAGGGTCAGCTGGTATACCCCAAGTGTAGTTGCAGGTAAGAGCAGCGCACGCCATCCATTGATGGTGAACAATGAACTTTCCCAGGCGCCAATTTGCACGGTGCCACCGCGGCCGAACGTGGGCAGCCAGCCCAGTTGGACTCCAAATAAAAATATCAACATGATGCCTATCACAAACGTTGGGATCGACACGCCAACAAGGGTGGTCATCAAAATGGTTTGGGTCCAAACGCCGCGTGGTTTTAACGCTGTATAGACGCCCGCAGGAACCCCGATCAAAAGAGAAATTATCAAGGCTACGATGCCCAGTTCCAACGTTGCAGGAACACGGTCGGCGATCATATCTGCTACGGGTTGGTGGGTGCGATAAGAAAAGCCAAAATTCCCCTGCAACATATCGCCTGTAAAACGTATATATTGGTAGACGAACGGGTCGTTCAAGCCCAGTTCTTCACGTAGGCGTTCCTGATCTGCAACCGAGGTTTCAACCCCTGTCATTTGCGTGATCGGATCCCCAACGAACCGGAACAAGGAAAAGGCTAAAAAGGCAACGGCCAGCATCACAAAGACGGATTGAACCATCCGCTTCAAGATAAAATAAACCATCGCCCTTTGCCCCTAACTTCGGATCAGTTTACCCTAACCCAACGTAACATGAAGAAGTTGTCAGCTCGCTGTGTCAGATCAATATTTTCCTTGGCGGCCCAAATAAGCGGTTGGGTATAAAGCGGAATATACGCGACCTCTGCCTGAGTGATGGCAACGACCTCATCAACAATAGCTTGGCGTGCCGCTGGATCTATCTCCTGCTGGATGCCGGGTAGCAGCGCATCAACGCGTTGGTTCGAATACCCACCAAAGTTCCATGACCCCAATTTCTTTTCAGAATTTGGTGTCGACAATAGGAAACGGATCGGATGCTCCATGTCAAAAGTGCCAGGTGACCAGCCTAGAAGATACATATCGAATGCATCTTTACGCAGCTGTGACCAGTAATCACGAACTGGACCCGTGCTCAGTTCAGCATTCAAACCAACAGCCGCAAACATCGACGCTGCCGCACGACACAGTGCCTCATCATTGATGTAGCGATCATTTGGGCACTTCAGGCCAAAGCTAAACCCATTTGGATAACCGGCCTCGGCTAAAAGGGTCTTAGCAAGGTCCGGATCATATGCTGGGCGAGCTGAATTGGCTTCTGAATAGCCTGATATTCCTGCTGGAACCAATTGTGAGGCGCCGTCGATCTTGCCCCTAAAAAGCACCCTGTCAATGGAATCTATATCGATTGCATGAGCGGCCGCTTGACGTACGCGAGCGTCCTGAAACGGGTTTGACCCAGTGACGTCAGACGAATAAAGCAGCTCTTCGTGTTCATGCCCAAAACCAAACATGATCACTCGGGTTTCTTCGCCCTCGAGAACTTTAAACCCGTTACGGCCCTCAACCTGCGCAACGTCCTGTAAAGGAATTGGCTGTATAAAATCAATCTCGCCTGACAACAATGCAGCAAGGCCAGTGGTTGCGTTGCCAATTGGAGTGAATATTGCTTCGGTAATATTGTGCTCAGCTGCTCCCCACCATCCGGCATTAGGCTCCAAAACAGTTTTGATTCCGGGATCGCGGCTGACGACTTTAAACGGGCCTGTGCCATTCACGTTCATGGTGGCAAAGTTTTCAGCGTCGCGAGCCGGCAGTTCTGCGCCATTCGCTTCGGCCCAACCTTTGTCGAGAATCATAAAGTTAGCAATAGAATCTGGAAATAATGGGTTTGGAGCATTAGTGACAAAATCAATGGTGTAATCATCAACCACTCGAACCTCTTTCACTGGTGCAAACCATGATCTCACATCGGCGGCTTCGCTCGATGCGCGCTCATAGGAAAACATGACGTCCTCTGAATTGAAGGGAGATCCGTCCTGGAAAGTCACACCTTGGCGCAGGTTGAAACGCCACCCATTTTCGCCGGTTAGAGGTTGCCAAGATTGAGCGAGCGAGCCTTCAATGGACATATCCTGATTCCGACGTACAAGGCCTTCATAGATATTGTTTAGAAACGAAAGAACGGGAGCAGAGTTTACTGCATGTGGGTCCATTGTTTGCGGATCGGTATTCGATGCCCAGCGAAATGTTTCGGCTGAAACGCTCAATGCAGTCAAGCTCATCACGCCACCGATAAAGGCTAGTTTTAGTAGTTTCATTACGTTTTCCCCTTGTTGGTAATAAGTATTTCCTAAAGGATAGGAATTTCAAGAAGGCTAAAGGTTAGGAATTTCAAGCCACAAAAGCAAGCCATTTAGAACTATTTAGAGAAATTCATCGGAGAACGGCAATTCTCAATGGGGAACGCGTTGAAGAAAATTGCCTGAAAATGGCGATTGTGGTAAAAAAATGGTGGTTTTTTATCACCCTACCTCCAATTTAGTGCCGTAGGGCCAATGGGCCTTCCCCTGCAAGATTATGATGAACCTGCAGCTATCATCTGAAGACCTACACAGTCAGACACTCTCCAAGTAAAATCCCTAATTCTTGTAAATTACAACTCTACACAAAGAGTATATAATTGTTGACAATTTATAAAATACGAGTAAGATGCAAAAAAAGTTGTGTGTAAAACAACAATCTCAACAATTATTAAGGAGTTTATATGCCATATAAAATAATGATGTCTATAGCAGCAACAGTTCCGCTAATTTTTTTGATTGCTTTTGTTGCTGTTCCAGAGTTTTTTGTTTTACAGTCGTACCCTAGTGCCGAAGGGTTAGCTTTGGAAATAGGAATAACTCATCGGTACGTTATGTCTGGTATGCTATTTATGGTTGTGTGTATTGCATTTCAATCCAGAAACGTTGAAAAAGTTGATACTCAAAAGGAAATTCTTTTGGGTGCTGCTATCGGTTTCTCTGCGATGTGTGCTGTCATAATTTCTTTGTCAGTATTTCGTGGTCTCCCGTTGAGTATACCTCCAATGATTGCCACAGGAACAATCGCAGTACTTAGTTTCTGGTCACGTTTGAAGCTGAGCTAATATAG
>JABGOQ010000033.1 GCA_018645405.1 Anaerolineae bacterium
CCCAGCTGGATGCAAACTTCCTCCCAAACGCTACCTCTCACACGCGGAATTGCCTCAGCACGCACCTTGATAGCTGGCGGCAGCCTCGCCGATGTTGCTCCACTTTTGCTTGGAGAAATTGGTATTGGCATCATCTATGGCTGGCTGGGATATATCCTCTTTAAATGGTTTGAAATCCAAGCTAAACGTAAAGGTTCTTTGGAGACTGTTTAAAAAAAGAACGGGGGTAATCTCAACATCTTTTAAGTATTAATATTTGGAGAATAATGAATAATTTACTAAAAAATGGGAAAAAAGTTTTTAACGAATACCCTCGTGCTTTTTGGACCTACAACGTTGTCGTGTTCATAGACCGCTTAGGTGGGTTCATGCTCTATCCCTTTTTTGCGCTATACCTTACGCAGAAATTTGACCTTAGTATGTCAACAGTTGGCATACTCTTTGCGATCTTTTCAGTCTCAGGTTTTGTAGGGAGCGCCATTGGCGGTGCTATCACCGACAGGATGGGACGTAAGGGTGTGATCATAGCGAGTCTTGTGCTTTCATCCCTAAGCGCACTTGGGATGGGGTTCGCACCAACACTCGAGTTTTTTGTAGTGGTAACAGTCGTCGTCGGCACACTGTCCAGTATCGGCGGGCCAGCTCATGAGGCGGTCGTAGCCGATTTACTTCCAGAGGAAAAACGGGCTGAGGGATACGGCATCATCCGTGTAGTTTTCAACCTTGCTGTCATCATTGCCCCACCAATTGCTGGTTTGTTGATTGCGAACTCGTATCTGACCCTTTTTATAGTGGATGCAGTTATTAGTCTGATCGCTGCGGCTATCGTACTGCTTGCTTTGCCTGAAACAAAACCGCAAGGAGATCCCAACGCAAAACCCGAAACCATGAAACAGACATTCAAGGGATACGGAAGAGTGTTTAGAGATACGCCCTTTGTTCTCTTCATTGGTGTGACTATATTAATGACGCTGGTGTATATGAATATGAACTCAACCCTTGGCGTATTCCTGCGTGACTATCGTGGGTTGGCTGAAATTGGTTACGGTTCATTACTCAGTATTAACGCCGTCATTGTTGTTGCACTTCAGTTCTGGCTTACCCGTCGGCTTGAGAAATATAAGCCCTTACTTATGATGGCAGTTGGATCGTTCCTTTATGCTATTGGGTTTGCGATGTATGGCATTGTCGGTGGTTTTCCATTATTCGTGACTGCTATGATCGTCATCACAATTGGAGAGATGGTCGTTTCGCCTTTCCAGCAATCCTTAGTGGCTAGTTTCGCCCCAGAAGATATGCGAGGACGTTATATGGCAGTTTCAGGCCTTACCTGGGGAATTTCTTTTGCGATCGGTCCATACTTTGCCGGGCTTCTTCTCGACAGCGCGAATCCTAATATGCTCTGGTTTGTAAGTGGGTTCATCGGATTGCTCGCAACCTTTGGCTTTATTGCGCTCAACAAGTTTCATCATCCTGCTCTTTCAGCAGTTGAATCAGTTGCTGCGAATTAATTTCTTCCTAAGTGCGGGGCAGGTTTCTAAACAGACCTACCCCGCTTTTCATTAAAAATCTGGCATAGAAAAAACTTTGCGGGTAAGATATAAGGGAGGAGAAAAAAATATGGCAAAACATCTTGTTGTAGTCGCTGGAAATATCGGCGTTGGTAAAACATCCCTTACTGAGCGCATGGGAGATCGTCTTGGCTGGCGCACCGATTTTGAATCGGTATCTGATAATCCCTATCTTTCAGAATTTTATGATGATATGCGTAAATGGTCTTTTCATTTGCAGGTTTTCTTTTTGGGGCATCGTGCTGAGCAATATCTCGAAGCTGCAAACGATCCCCGTTCTGCAATTTTGGATCGTAGTATTTTTGAAGATAATTATATTTTTGCGCGTGCCTTGCATCATCTAAATAATATCAACGAGCGGGATTACCAATCCTATCGCCGCCTCTTCAACCTCGTTGTCGAAGGGATGCCGCGCCCTGATTTGCTCATCTATCTCAAGGCGCCAGTGGATGTGCTTTTGGAGCGTATCGAACGTCGCGCTCGGGGGATGGAGACGGGTATCACGACCGAATATCTATCCTTACTGGATTCATTCTATGATGAGTGGCTGGGTCATTTTGACCTTTGCCCAGTCTTGACCATCCGTACTGACGATCTTGATTATGTCAACCAACCAAAAGCGTTGGAGATCGTCACTGAACGTATCACTGATAAATTATCTGGCAAAGAAACAGTAGATTTACGAGAAAAATAAAATGGATGCACAAAAGCTATTAAAAGAACTCGAAGATGCAGGTACTGCCCAAAATCGAAAAATCTATGCTCGTCATGGGGTTGGGGAGAAGATGTTTGGGGTCAGCTTTAAGATCCTTCGTCAGAAGCAAAAAGAATGCAAGGGCGAAGACGAGCTTGCTCTTGCGCTGTGGAAAACTGGTTATCATGAAGCGCGCTTATTGGCGGCGATGATCGCTGATCCAAAAAAAATGGATGCAGAAACTGCCGAGCTTTGGGCGCAAGATTTACAGAATTATGTTCAAACGGACGAGTTTTCTAGTCTGATTGGTAAGACATCTTTTGTTCAAGAAAAAATGGAAGCGTGGACGCTATCTGATAAAGAGTGGGTTGGGCGGGCTGGATGGCATCTTTTAGCAAATATCGCACAGCATGATGATGTTTTGCCTGATGAGTATTTTCTTGCGTATTTAGCACGAATTGAAAATGAGATCCATCAACGGAAAAACCGCGTCCGAGACGGGATGAATAATGCTCTGATCGCGATCGGTATTCGCAACCCCGAACTCACGGAGAAGGCGAAGGTTGTTGCAGAGAAAATTGGCAAAGTGGAAGTTGATCACGGTCAGACCAGCTGCAAAACGCCCGATGCGGTGGGGTATATTGAAAAGACGCTTGCTTATCGCAAGAAAAAAGAAAGCAAAAAGAGGAGATAATTTGTGGACGCATTAAAAAAACTTTCAAAATCTTTCGGGTTACACCCCCTTGTGGGGTTTGGCATGTTCGCCATAGATATGATGCTTTTCGGCGCAGAAACGCTCACCTTCGAACTGACTTGGCCCATTTCAGTTGCCGTTGGCGCAGCGTTGACTATTCCCAGTATTTTGATTCAGCGCCATAGCTTCAAAGATAATTGGGGTGCATCAATCGGGAAAGGTCTGCTGGTTGGCGTATTGACCGGAATCCCGACGGCATTGCCAGCATTGATTCCACTGCTGGGCGGCGCATTGGGCACGATGCAAATGTTGGGTAGCGGAAAAGAAAAAGATTCCCCTAAAATTATCGAAGCAGAGGTCGTAGAAAAAGAAGCTCTTCCTATTCTTGACGGGGAAGTGCAAGAAGAATAATTGTTGATCACGTTTTCAGCGTGATTCACTCGCAAGAAAAGACACCGAGTTTTTTGAAAAACTCGGTGTCTGCTTTTAAATCTTCATTCAACATTCTGCAATCAGAATCAGATTAAATCCTCCATCAAGGCCATCGGCAACACAGCAGCCCCAACAATTCCGGGTCCCGTATGTACGCCTAAAACGGGTGAGATACGAGCCACTTCCATTTTCTTCACATTCAACCCCGCTTCCATGGCTGCCTTCATCTGATCTGCACCTTTCTCAAAACGACCATGCAGAACGGTCGTCCAGAGAGGGGCATCACCATAAAGTTCAGAAAGGTGATTGACCATAGCGCCAATATTTTTCTTGATCGTACGCCCTTTACCAAGAGTTGAGTACTTCCCGTCAGCGTGGTCAACGTGGATGATGGGTTTAATTTTAAGCACAGACCCAGCCAAAGCCTGTACTCTGCCGATACGACCTCCGCGTGCTAAATACTCGAGTGTTTCGAGTGTGTAGATCACTTCTGTTTTCACACGGATCGCTTCCAACCGTTCTTTGATCGCGTCCATACTCCATCCCGCCTTTGCAGCTTGCACCGCAGCTAAAACTTGAAAACGCTGCCCGCCAGAGAGAGTCATGCTATCCACTGTTGAAACAACCTTCTCTTTTAATTGCCCCGCGCCATTGATCGCCGAATTCAGCGTTCCGCTCAAACCAGAAGAGATATGAATAGAAAGAATCTGCTCTTTGGTCTTGGCAAGTTTTTCATATAATTCATGAAAAATACCAGCGGAAGGTTGCGCAGTGGTTGGAATAGCAGGGCGCATAGCTTCGAGGCGATCATAGAAATCATCGGGGGCGATATTTGCTGCGTTTTCTTCACCCTCGGGAAACTGAATATAAAGCGGAGCCTCGACAACGCCGAGTTCCTCGCGTTCTTTTGCAGAGAGATCTGCTGCACAATCCGTTACTATTTTCATATAAACTTCCTTTTCTTAGTTTTATTTATCACAATTAGCATTATACATGATTTGGCTGATAAAATGGGTAGATGAAAAGCCCTCAAATCTCTGTCATACTGCCCTGTTTTAATGCCGCAGAAACCCTCGAAGAAGCCTTGGAAAGCCTCGCCGCGCAAACCTTTAATAACTTTGAAGTCCTTGCAGTAGATGATGGCTCAACAGATAATACGGGATTGATACTGGATCGCTGGGCGAAAAGCGGTTCCCGTTTTAAGCACATCTCCCAACCCCATGCAGGAGTCATCTCCGCATCGAACGCCGGGATGCTTGCCTCCGTTTCCCCATACATCGCCCGCACTGACGCAGATGATATTTTGCATCCCCAGCGTTTAGAGAAACAAATTGCCTTTCTCGAAGAAAATCGAGATGTTGCGGTCGTGAGTTGTCTTGTAGAAGCCTTCCCGAAAGAAGATGTGGGTGGTGGATTTCAAGTTTATATTGATTGGCTAAACTCCCTGATTACCGATGAAGACATTAAACGAGAGATTTTTGTTGAAAGCCCTTTGCCAAATCCCAGTGTGATGTTTAGGCGTGAGTGGCTTTTGAAGATGGAGGGCTACCAAGAACATGATAATTTCCCTGAAGATTATGATTTGTATTTGCGAATGTATATTGCAGGCGCAAAATTTGCCAAAGTCCCCGAAGTTTTTCATAAGTGGCGCGAACACCCCAATAGAATCACGCATACCGACAATCGTTATTCCCTGACAAATTTTTTACGCGCCAAAGCATATTATCTTGCACGTGGTCCCCTTAAAGGACGGGATGCGGTCATTATTTGGGGTTCGGGGATGAAAGGGCGCAGGTTGGCAAAGCACCTTGAGCGTCAGGATGCACCCATTGTCGCATTTGTGGATATTGACCCAAAGAAGATCGGGAGAACACGTCGGGGGAAACCGATCATTGCTCCAGATGAGTTGGCGAAATATTGGAGCGAGAATCAAAATTCGGTCATCCTCGCAAGTGTCGGGTCACGTGGAGCGCGGCAACTCATCCGACAAAGATTAATAGATTTTGGCTATGAAGAGGGTGTTGATTGGTGGGCGGCGGCTTAATCCATCTTAAAAGAAAAAACCTGACAGGTTTCTAAAATCTGCCAGGTTTTTGTTTTGAGAATTCAAGAAGGGCTTATTCGTAGCCAGGACCTTCTTCAAAATAATCGTAGTTGGGCTGAATATCTTCAGTGAGATCAACTTCTTCGCCAGCTTCAAGTTCTTTGGTGCATTCAAGAACAACGGGTTCACCATGGTGATCGGTGTTTTCGTAATGGCCGGTGAGACCGATGCGAGCGATAAATTCGCCGCCTTCGGCAACATAAGGATCAGGAACTTCATCTTCAACAAAGATTGCGTTATATGGGCATTCAGGAATGCAGGCACCGCAGTCGATGCAGGTATCGGGGTCAATATAGAACCATGGATACTCTTCTTTTGGGGTGCCGGGAACAATGCATTCGACAGGGCAGACTTCAACACAGCCGCTATCGCGCAGGCATAAACTGGTGATGATATGAGTCATTGTTTCTCCTCTTTTATGGGACGATTATTAGACGAACTTACCTATTTTACCCTATTTTTGAGTACGCAATCGAGTGAGTTTTCTCATGCTAAGCAATGAGATTACTCACAAGAGGAGAATTCCGATAATTTTTATGATATTCTTGACAATATTTATTTTTATTAGTATTATTCTCTTTATAAGTAGAAAAGTTTTATACCGTTTAACTTGATATTATGACTAACTAAAGGAGTAAAATATGTTTTACCATCTTTTTGATGCCCTTGATAAAAATTTACCTTTCGCTCGTGCTGAAGCGCATTGCGATGTACCTTGCGGGATTTATGATCCCAGCACTGCCCAAATTTCTGCCCTAACCGTTGTTCGTATGATGGATTTGATGGCTACTGAAGCTGAAGCCCACGAACATGGTGCCGAGCATATCAACAGCATGGCTCGTTATATCGCAGTCAAAGAAGAACATGCAGAACAGGCAAAACAAGAAGTTCGCATTATTTGGGGTGACTACTTCAAGAAAGACAAACATCCCAACGTAGATGAGCTCGTACACAAGATCATGCAACTTGGCTCTGCATCTCGCCAAACCGCTGATCGTGAAAATGGCGTTGCTTTTGTTGAAGCCATCAACGAGTTTTCTGCCATCTTCTGGGAAACTAAAGGTGTTGCAACGAAAAAAGCAAAGGCGCCTTACGCACCTGCGCTTGAGATGGTATACCCCGACCTCTAAACCAAAAAACTAAAGAAAAGGCTGGCTTCGAACGAAGCCAGCCTTTTTAATTAATTATGTTTCGTATTTTACGCATTCATGGCGAGAGCATGGCCCCCGAATATCAGAGTGGGGATTTTGTGTTCTTGATGAAGGTTTTTAGGAAAGGTCTTAAGCAGGGGGATGTAATTGCCTTTGAGAATCGGTTATATGGCACCTTGATCAAGCGCATTGAAAAAAATACAGATGAAGGGATTTATGTTGTCGGGACAGGGGAGAATAGTCTTGATAGCCGCAGATTAGGACCGGTGAATCGTGATAAGGTACAAGGAAAGGTGATTTGGCATATTCGCCGCCGATAACCTGTGTAATAAAATTAATAACAGGGTTATAATCTTAGCACTTAAAAAATCTTGGAGAATTAAATGAGTGAAAGCACCCTCCTGATAGCTTTTGTTTCCTTTGGCGTTTTGTTAATCGTTGTTGCTATTATTGTGCGCAAAATAAGCGTACGAGATATTTTTGATGATGATTCTTCTTCTTCCCCTTTTGCTAGGCAACGTTCAGCTTTTCCAAAGAATATGGGTGCAGAAATAAATCCTCAGAGTGCTACTGCTAAGAAAGATAATATCTTTAGCTTTAACAAGGAAAATATTAATAAATTTAGCAAAGTGCTTAGTGTTATTGGGGCAATTATCCTTTTTACGCCTACACCAGATTCTTTGAAAATTTTTGGCTTAGGTATGGTTTTTCTTGGCTCTATGCTCGGAAAAGCAACGGCACCTCCCAAGAAAAAGAGTAATTCGCCTTCAAAAAACTCAACAGCACAGAAAGTCCGAGCGTTGGCTGGCAAGCCCGAATATGGTCAGGCTTTAAAGCTCCTTTCTGCGGATTATAAAGACGCCTCGCTTCGCACTGAGGAAGAAAAATATCGACGCGCCCTTCTCTATCTACAAGGAAAAGGGATTTCTCAATCCGAAGCTGAAGCGAATCTCAAACTTCTCTATACTTTGCTGAACCGCAAGAAGACTTAACGCTCCCTTTCCTCCTAAAAAAATATATTTATTCCCGATGAAAAAAGCTCCATCTACAGCTTCTTATCATTTTCTCTTTGCTAGCATTCTTTCCCTTGGCGCGCAGACCTTTCTTCTTGGCGCAGATAGACAAGCATACTTGTTGCGCGGCATCTCTTCCTTGGGCATTATTACTTTTTCGGTTTTCTTTTTTCTAGCCAGCACATTGTGTTTTTCTTTGGTTTTTTTTACAGTCTCTTCG
>JABGOQ010000162.1 GCA_018645405.1 Anaerolineae bacterium
CCTGCCAGACCATATGAAGCAGGGGCAAACTTTGTGTCTGAAAAGAGGAGCTGAGAACCAGATTGGGGCAAAAATGCGCCACTGCCCACGCGATAATTTCTTGCGGGGAGGCTGATTCAAAATCTTTAGAAAGAGATTCTATTTCTTGAGGGGTAAATTTCATAAGGGTAGAGATTTTTCACCACAGAGTTCAGAAAGAACACAGAGAAGTTCTTTAAAGCTGAGAAAAACAATTCTGTTTTTCTCAAAAAATATTACTCTCTGTGACCTCTGTGGTTAGATTTATCATAAGAGTCTTTTGAAAATTTGTGATTATCGTTCCAAAAAATACGCATCTACAATATCACTATAATCCACATCGGTATTTCTATCTAAAACCATAAAAAAATCATCCGATGTAGCAATTTTACCCGCGTAGGTGCTGGCGTAATCTTTCAAGAATATATTAAACGCTTTCTCCCCCACTCTCACGCGTAACTCTTCTAAAAACTGCGCCCCACGCAAATAGACCGCATCTGTATAACCGCGAAAAGCATAGCCATTATAAATCGTTGTATCCACCCACCCCGAGGGTGAAAACCACGTCACCCGAAAACGCCACCACCAATTTACGGGGAAAGGGTAGACCGTCTCATAATAAATTCGCTCGCTGTAGAGTGCCATCGCCTCGTCCAGCCACGGCTCCAGCGCGTGATCGCTACCCACCAAGCCAAACCACCACTGATGCGAAACCTCATGCACCCCGATCGAAATCAGATTATTCTTCATCGTGCCGTCATACTCATCGTAAAACTCGCTCCCCATAAAAATCAGCCCGTCGTACTCCATCCCATCGGGCAAATGCGTCTGGACGATGCTCAAATGCTCATAAGGATAGGGCGCAAAACGATCACTGTAGATATCAATCGCTTGGGATGCAGCCTCCAGGATTCCTTTCCCCGCCTTATCATAATCTGGATAATAGAAACTCGTCACGCTCGCCTTTCCACTTGCTTCCGTCTGTGAATTTAAGATTGAACTGACAGAGAAGACAAATGTCCGCGCCTCTTTGAGTTGGTAGCGTGTAGTTGCTGAACCTGATGAAACACCCTCAGCGCTCGCGGCAACAACAAGATCATCCTCTCCAATTAACTTTAGTTGCACATCAAAATCGGATGCCTCATAAACCAGATGCTCCCCAACGCCACTCGGCTCGTGCAAAATCCAGCCATCCAGATGCGTGTAGGGCGCAACAAAAGGATACCAATCCACGATATTGATCTGGTATCCGCTCAAATAGCCAAAAACATCTTCATGTGGTTTCGGTGGGATATTGAGCTTATACGCGATTTCTATCGTAATAGATTCGTTGACCGCTAACCTCGTCCCCAGCGGAATCTCCATCTGCGCGCCATCGAGCTTTGGCGTAACCTTAAAGCGATTGAGCCTAATGCTCTCCAGTACAAAACAATTTTTTATGCGATTCTGCTCAACGACCAAAATAAGAGAATCTAAGGGAATCCCCGTTTTATTTGTGTAAATAATTCTCTCTTCCACGTTAAGGGTACGAGCATCATAATCCAATTCGGCGATCAGAGAGTATTGGGGTCTGCTCTCTCCAATAGAGAGCGTGGGTTTTGTAGGCGAAGGAGCCTCTGTTGAAGTTGGGATAGGCGTTTGCGTTCGCGTGGGTGATGCCGTTATCGTAGAAGGAGAAAAAGGCGTCGAGGATGGGGTCGCGTTTTTTACCTCCGTGACCAAGATAAAAGGAAAATGTTCCACAGCTTGGGGCGTGGGAGGTGCTGCACGTACGCATCCTGTTAAAAATAATCCACCACAGAAAACACAGAGGGCACAAAGAAAAAACAAAGCTTTTCTCTGTGAATTTTGTGCTCTCTGTGGTGAGAGAAATATCATCGGGCAGTCCTAAAATAATTGATCACAATATCTGAAAAATCAATATCCGTATGCTCGCGTAAAACCCTAAAAAAGTCTTCTCCTGTTGTGATTTTGCCAGCATTTTGGGCACGATAGTCTTTCAGAAAAGCGAAGAAAGCTTCATCACCGATGCGGGTGCGTAACTCTTCAAGGAAATGTGCGCCGTGAAAATAAGTTGAACTCCAATACGCCCGCTCGCTGGGATTTTCGCTCACGCGCTGGTCTAGCCAAGTATTGGGCGAGTAGTCAAACATGCGTGCCTGCCACCACCAATTGAGAGCTTCGGGATGATAATTTTCATAATATATCCGCTCGCTGTAGGTGCAGAGCATTTCATCCAGCCAAGGTTCATTCGCTTGGTCGTTGGCAACGCTTTCAAAAAACCATTGATGCGCGGTCTCATGCGCCGAAACAAAGGTGAGATAATTTTGCGCTGTGCCATCGTAGGTATTATAAAATCCGTGTGACTGAAAATAAAAGGCTGAATATTCCATCCCATCGTTGAAATCGCCTTGTACAGCCGTGAGCGATTTATGCGGGTACGCACCATATAGCTGAGAATAAAGTTGCAGAGCGCGCACACTCACATTGAGCACCTCCTGCGCAGGGATTTCAAAAATCGGATAGTAATAACTGTTAACGGTCACATCGCCAACTTGCTGGCTATAAATGCGGAACTCCGGGCTTGCCGAGAGAACAAAAGCACGTCCTTGTTTCAACGTGTAGCGCGTCCATTCAGTGTTTGGCTCGGCATTTGCGCTGGCGGCGATTACCACATTGGGATCAGTTGCCTTGAAGTTGACTTCATAATCGGCGGCATCATAAAGAAGATGTTCGCCAAAATGCCACGGCTCGGGGAGTTGCCATAATCCGTTTTTGCGCGGTACAACGAAGGGATACCAATTAGTGAGATTAACCTGCCGATTAGTGTATCCATAAATTCTGGCACGCGTCACGCTGGGGTCACCTTGCTCAGCAAAAGGTAAATTAAGGGTATAATGCATTTTTATTTCTATATTCTGATTTGGGGTTAAAGGTACTGTGAGGGGAATTGTCATTCTCTGCCCCTCGAGGGTGTAATTTGTTGCCACACCATTTACGCTGAGTTCGTGGAGGATAAATCCGCTTGCCCAGAAATTTGGCTCCACTGCGAGGAGGAGATCATTGAGCGTCTCTTCACTTTTATTTGGGTAGAGAATACTCTCTTCGACGTGGACAGTTTTGCCCGCATAATCGAGAGTCGCATATAGGGTATATTGAGCATATTCTAGCGGGATTTCTGTCGGCACGGGGATGGGCGTCTCTGTAGGTGTTTCTGTTGAGAGAATCGGCGTTGCCGTTATTAGAGACGATGTTTTTGAGGGAATTGGTGTTTCTGTTATCACCGGAAGAGCTGGGGATGTTGAACATGCAGAGAGAAGAAAAAGAAAGAGAAAAGAGGAAAGAGGAAGTAGTTTTTTTTGCATGAGCACCTTTTTAGGGAATGAAATTTATCTGTTTTCGTATTTTACCTGAATCTTATCCCGCCTCGTTGAAGAGAGTATTAAAAAACGGACTTCAAGTAAGTCCGTTTTTATGATCTAGAAAAAGGATTCTAGAGAATATCATCAACTGCATCTAAGAATGAAGTTGCAATTTTCAAAGCCCGCTGTGCTTCTTCAAATGAGAGACGAATAACGCCCCCATAATCGCCGATACCGCGTAACTCAAAAAGCCAGTTCAAGTTTTTTCCTTGCTCTACAGGTAACTTTTTGGTTTTCACAAAATGCTGATGGAATAACGCAATCACGCCACTATGCTTCTTCGTTTCCCAACCCTCATTAAGCAACAGTGCGCTGGCGGCATAAAAAGCGGCGTAATATGCACGTGATACTGCAAAATCAAAATACTCATCTTCAAATAGATCCATCGCGGCATCCAAAGCGTTTTTGGATCTCTCTAGATTGGCTTTAATTTCATTTTCTCTTTCTGACATTAAATAGCAACCCCTTCCGCTTGCACATTGCGATATAGTGAAATGCTTCCTGTCTCATAATCTTTAATTGAAGCGGGTTTTGCAGAAATTAATCGAGATGATTCTAATTGAATAGGATAAAGCAAATCAACAATACGCCATAATTCAGTAAAAAAATCAAAAGGTGGGGATAACAAAACCAATAAATCAATATCGCTATATGAAAGGGCCTCTCTGCGCGCACTTGACCCATAGAGAAGAACGCCTTGAAGCTCTTCTCCATAATAAGCTTCCAGAGTAGATTTACATTGTTGAATGATTTTGTCTATATCTAATGTATCCATAAAAAGATTATACAACAAATTTGGTTTCTTGATTCCGTTTAATATTTTCTGAACAGAAATTTTGGCATAATTCTTTTACCCTTTTTGATAAACCCCTCGCGCAAAGCGGACTAACCCTTCTCCCATTTTGGTTGTGGTGCTGGTCAGTTCTAAATTTGCAGAGGCAAAGAGTTCCTGTAAATCGTTTTTGTTCCAGCGGTGATGACGCTCGGCGCGGGCAGCGTAGTTGAGGAGAGTTTCATGTGCTAGACCTTCAAGATTGCGTTTATCGGCGAGGGCTTTTGCAGCAGAGACGCTCATTTTTTTGGAGGGGTTGAGGAGAGCTATTTCTCCATTTGGGGCGAGGAGGCGTACCATTTCTTTGAGGGCGGAGAGTGGATCTGGGAGGAGGAAAAGAAGATTGCTTGCGGTTAGGAGGTTGAAAGTTGAAGGTTTAAGGGGAAAAGCAAGTGCATCGGCTACTACAAGATCAGGATGAAGAGAATCATGGAACATATCGCAAGATGAGTCGATGCCGAGGGCGCGGCATCCGTTTTCGGCGAAAATGGCGGGGAGAAGCCCAGGGCCGCATCCCACGTCTAAGATAAGGGAAGCAGGTTTTGGGTCAAGCCATGTCGCGAAGGAGCGCAACATTGCGCCCCATCCCGTTTGAGTTTGGAGTTCGAGAAAGTAGGAAGAATCGCGCTGGAGATTTGTCATCCGATTTAACGGAGATGAACAGAGATAAAATCTTTGTTTATTTTCGTTTATCTTTGGTTCAATTCAAGACTTCAATATTTGGCTCTAGTGGAATGCGCTCAATCAAATCAATAAAATCAGCTTCTGTGATTTCATTATCTGGCTTATCAATTAACGCGCGGAGGGTGGCCTCCATGACGTTGGTGCCAAAAGTGCGCCCCTCGAGGCGCGGTGTGGATGTAACGAGCAAATGCACGCCACGCTCACGCAGTTCTTCAACATTTTTCTCGGTGGTGGTATTAGTCAGAATGATTTTGCCGCTCAGATCATCGGGCATGTGGGCGCGGATGGAGACAAAATCGCCGGCAAGGATGTCGGCTTCGTTATAGTATTTTTCCCATTTTGGTTCAGGCGGATTATCTTGCTCGGAGCCAAGCGGATAAAACCATTTGAAAGGCATTTTTGTGATAATGGGGAGCAGTGTTGCTGCCATAATTTGAACACCGCGCAAACTATGAACCGGGATGGGCAGCCCCAGCGAAAACATGAGGTCGCAAAAGGTGAGATCGCAACCTGCTTCGACAAGGGCGGCTGCCATCACATAGCGATCAACGGCATTGGTTTTGAGCGCTTTCATGCCTTTCAGTGTTTTGCCTTCTTCGTTGAGTTTGGTTTCAAGAGCTTTTAAAGCCCGTTTAACAAGAATGCCTTTTATCCCGTTACCATCGCCAGCTTTGCTTTTTTTGATAGCCGCGCGAATATGTTTAACTTCACGAAAATAATATTTTTTTTCCCCTACACCAAGATAAAACTCAACCCCACCCACACCAAAGGCATCTACTTTTCCGTCATATTCTTTGTAAGCTTCAATGACCTTATTCATATCGGCGTTAAAGCCTACACGCGAGATATGGCATTCTTCCCCTAAGAACTCATGTACTGTGCTGTGGTCTCGAGATGATGACCCCATGCTGATCGATAAGATTTTTTTCATAAGATTCTCCTTTTATATTTATGACTTTACTTTAAAAAGGGTTGGGTAATTTCTAATTATGTGTAGCCGGTCATCTGCGGACTACTCATGCTCTTTTTCAATGAGAAGCGGACCTTCCCATCCTAACACAATTGCGAAGCGTTTTAAATCATAATCCCAGCTAATCGGTCTGCGTTGTAAATAAAAAAGATTACCAGGTCCTTGTGAATCTGTATGCCCCAACCCTGCCGCTGATTCATAACCTGCAATATGGATTTGCTTCCCGGCTATCTCTGTAATCGTCCCGAATGGATAGGCAAAAGAAGTCACAGGAAAACCCAACTCCTCCTCCAGAATCTCACGCGAACGCACCACCTCACGATACGAAGCATCTGCCCCGATCTTCGACAAATCTGCGTGGCTGTTGCTATGGCTCCCAATCTCCCAGCCTGCCGCCGCCATCTCCTGCAACTCGGCCACATCCACCAAGCCTTTATCTCCCAGCCCGCCGCTCAAGACATAAAAAATGCCCGTAAAATCATATTTCTGCATAATCGGAAAAGCATTCTCATAAATATCCATGCGCCCGTCATCAAAAGAAATCACCACCGGCTTCTCTGGCAAAATCGCCCCCTCATTGATCGCTTTTACCAAAAGCGAAAGCGGGATTGGCGTAAACCCCCACTCGTCCAATGCTTTCATCTGTAAAGAAAAATTTTCAGGATGGATATAATACTGGCTCTCAATCGGAGAGATCCCCACATGATGATAAAGAAGGATCGTACAGCGGACGATACCGGGTCCGCGCTTGACCCCAACTTGCGTGGGCGTGGACGCAGGAGTCTCGGTAAGAAACTTGGTCGCCGTTAAACTTGGCGTGGATGTTTTGGTCGGCGGCTGAGGCGTTTCTGTGGCAATAGGCGTGAGGGCAGCTTGTGGTGCAGAGCAGCTCATCAAAGTAAAAACGACAAAAAGAAAACACCTTGTAGCAAGGGCTATAGCCCTTCTTTGAGCAACTGAAGTCACTACTACAAAATTTTTCTTTAAAATATTTCTCATTAGACCTGATTCATTTCCCAAATAATTCTTAAACCGTCTAATGTAAGCCATTGCGAGATAATATCAATAGAATCAGTCTCTTTCGCAATACTTTTTGCCAAGCCCCCAGTTGCAATCACTTTCATCTCATCCCCCAACTCTACCCGAAAACGGGATACCATCCCCTCCACCATGCTAACGTAGCCAAAAAGCAAACCAGACTGCATCGCGTGAACAGTATTCTGCCCGATCACTGAAGGCGGACGTGCCAAATCTACCGGCGGGAGTTTTGCCGCATGTTCAAAGAGTGCCCCAGCCGCGAGATTTACTCCTGCCGTAATTGCGCCACCGATGTATTCCCCTTTAGCATTGATTGCGTTGAAAGTGGTCGCTGTCCCAAAATCGATCACGCAGGCAGGACCACCATAAAGTTTATGAACAGCCACCGCATCTGCAACACGGTCTGCGCCAACTGCACGTGGGTCTTTATATAAAATACGAATGCCTGTCTTAACCCCTACATCCACAACGAGGGGCTTAATATGTAAATATTGCTCACAGGCTTGCTCAACATGTCGCGTTAAATGTGGCACAACAGATGCAAGACAAATTCCCGTTAAACACTCTTCATCGCAACCCGCTTGATGAAGCACGCCCAAAAGCTGAAGCCCATATTCGTCTGGCATCCGCTTATGGTCGGTTGCCAGACGCCAATGGGATTTGAGAGTTTCGCCTTCGTAGAGGCCGAGGGTCAGGTTGGTATTGCCAATATCAATTGTTAGGAGCATAGTTTTTTACCAAGAAAAGGATTTGTTGAAGATTTTACCATCCCCGCAAAAGAAAAAGAGCCTTTTTAGTGAACTGCCCCCCTAAAACAAGACACAAAATAAAAAGAGCCTCCTGTGAGAAA
>JABGOQ010000027.1 GCA_018645405.1 Anaerolineae bacterium
ACTGTACTACAGGAAACCCTATTCATTCACGCTTTTTTTGGCGAAGGTATTGATTGAGAGATAGACTAAAAGAAAACGGGACTTCGCACGAAGTCCCGTTCTACTTTAAACTTGTCCCGTTCACTCTGCTCGCTATGCTAAAAATAGATGTAGTAAAATTTAGCTTTCACCACTCGACCATAATCCCAAATATGAGGTAATTTTTAATGAAAAAAACAATTTTAGTGTCTGGCGCAGGAACAGGGATAGGACAATCCACGGCCAAGGTATTAGCAGATAAAGGCTATAAATTAGTCTTGCTGGGTAGAAATAAAGAGAATTTGGAAAAAACACGTTCTTCATTGGTTGAGCCTTCAGACCACACAATCATTGCAGCGGATATTCGAGATGCTCAGGCTCTAAAAAAGGGCTTAGATGAAGTAAAACCCCTTTTACATGGGGTGATTGCCAACGCAGGTCTGGGTGGTGAAAATCAATACAGCGAAAATGATCGTTGGCATAAGATCATAGAAACAAACTTGACTGGAACCTATCAGCTAGTTGAGGAGGCTTTGCCTTATTTTGCTGCCAAAGAAGATGGTTTTCGGCATGTCGTGCTCGTTTCTTCCATCTTGGCACGTTTGGGCGTTCCGAGATATACAGCATATTGTGCTTCAAAGGCAGGGCTATTGGGATTGATGCGCTCTTGGGCTGTTGAGTTGGCGGCGCAAAATATTTTGGTTAATGCCATTGCCCCGGGCTGGGTAAATACCAGCATGGCAAGAGAAGGGTTGGCTGCCATGGCAGAGCATGGTCAGAGAGAATATGATGATGTTCTGCAGGAGCAAATGTCGCATGTGCTGCTTGGTAAAATGAGTGAACCCGAAGAAATTGGCGAACTGATTGCCTATTTGCTCTTACAGACATCGATCACAGGGCAAACGCTCGATATCAATAATGGCGCGGTTATGCCAGCATAGCTGAGTAAGGAATGTACTGAGAAAATGAAACGGGACTTTGTTACGAAGTCCCGTTCAACGTTAATCTACTAATTTTCTCACTTTTTTATTCTGATTGAATCTGTTCCATAAAAGCGTCCACGACTTGGGGGTCAAAGTGTTTGCCGGATTCTGCCTGAATATGCGCCAATGTTTTTTCCCGTGACCAAGCCTTTCGGTAGGGTCGATCCGAGCGAAGCGCATCCCAGACATCTACAATGGCGAAGATACGTGCAGCGATGGGGATGCGCTCTCCCTTTAATCCGTGCGGATAACCTGTGCCTTCCCATTTTTCATGATGTAAATAAGGAATATCTAGAGCCGGTTGTAAATATTCTATCTTTGATAACCACTCGTGGGCATAAACAGGATGTCGTCGCATGATTTCCCATTCTTTAGGGGTGAGTTTGCCAGGTTTCCGTAAAATGGCATCAGGCACGCCCATTTTGCCAATATCGTGTAGAAGTGCGCCTCTGCGAATATGCAATAAATCATCTTCGTTAATATTCAACCGCTTTGCGAGATTCATGGCAATCTTTACCACCCGACGGCTATGCCCTTCAGTCTCTATATCCCTCGCTTCCAGCACCCGTGACCAACCCTCGATGGTTGCATCATAGGCTTGCATCAAGCCCAGATTAGAGCGTTCCAAATTCTCAAAGAGTGTGATGCTGTCTATGGCAATGGCTGCTTGCCCTGCCATCACTTGCAGATAATCTTCCCATTCCTTTTCCAAACCGAAGGCGGAGCGATGGAAAACCTCCAGTACACCAACCAACTCACCTTTTGCAACCAAGGGAGTGCCATAATATGCTTGGAAATTTTCTTTTTCAAACTCAGGGGATCCAGCAAAAACGGTTTCAGCCTGTGCTAGATCGGGAATGATGATAGGGTGTCTCTCTAGGGCAACTTTTCCAGAAAGCCCCTGGCCTAATCGCAAGTTCGTATGTTGAAGAGCTGTAGTGCGAAAACCTTGTCCCTGAGAAAAGCTAAAGCTCAGAGAATCTTTTTCATAAAGCAACACACATGCTGCATCTATTTCTAATTGTTCTCGCAAGTGACCTAGCAATACCTTTAGGGTGACTTTCAGGTCAAAACTGCTGGAGATAGACTGGTCAATTTTACGAAGCGCATCCAATCGTTGGATATATTGCTGGACTGCCTGCTCAGCCTGAACTTGCTCGGTGACATCAAGGTGGATGCCGCTCATTCGCATCGCCTCACCATCTTCATCCCATTCAGTTACTTGACCTCGCGCGTGAACCCAAACCCAAGCACCGTTTTTATGAGCCTGCCGAAATACTACATCATAGTCATCTAGCTCTCTTCTGAAATGTTTTTCTAACAAGGCCTTTGCATTAGAAAGATCATCAGGGTGAGAGTTTTCACTCCAGGTTTCGACGTTGATTGGCTTTAACTCATCAAGCGTGCGTCCCATAATCTCCGCCCAACGTTCATTGATTACCAGCTCACCCGTTTGAATATTCCAATCCCAGGTGCCTGCATTTGTACCCTGAAGAATATTCGCTTGCCTCTGCCTTTGCGCTGCCAGCACCTCCGCTGCCTGTATTCGTTCAGTGATATCGTGAATGATGAGTGAAAAAACATCTTGTTTATTTAGACGTAATTTTGTTTGATAAACCTCGACATCTCGAATTTCTCCATTGGCAAGCTTATGTTTGAAAACAAAGTAGTTTTGTTTTCTTGTTTGGGCATCTGCCATTTTTATTCTAATTTCTTCAGGAGATAGAGTATTTAGCTTGTTAACATTCATTCCCGTCAGTTTGTTTTTTGTGTAACCATAAAAAGTAGTTGCTGCTTCATTAGCGAAAATTATTTCGCCGTTAGCAGGATTGATAAAAAGAATATTTGCATCGTTATTTTCAAAGAAAATGCGATATTTTTCTTCGCTCTCCTGCAATTCTTCTTGCATTCGGTATTCCTCGGTCACATCTCTAAATACAAGTATCACACCTGTTGTCTTGCCACCTGTATCTCTGATCGGGGCGCCGGAATCGGCAATCTGGTATTCACTGCCATCTTTGGCAATTAACATGGTGTGATTCGCTAATCCTACCACTTTTCCCGTTTGCAATACTTTTTCTGCAGGATTTTCTGCTTTCTCCAAAGTATGGGCATTTGCGATATTGAATACTTTGGCAAGCGGTTTTCCTTCAGCTTCTCCAGTTGCCCAGCCCGTAAGATTTTCGGCAATGGGATTCATACGGGTGATATTGCCCACATCATCTGTGGCGATCACGGCATCGCCGATAGAATTGAGCGTAATCCGTAAATTCTCCTGCCCCAAATGGGCTTCATATAGATTTTTCGTCAACTGTCGCTGAAAACGATGGAATGAAAAAAACACGGCTCCCAATGCGGCAATGCTCAGCAGTACGATGAAATTCATTATTCGCTCGAAGCGTAGCAGTTCTTCTCCCATTGCGCGTTGTAGTTCGGATTCGACCTGATCCGTTTGCTCTAATAAATCGTTAAAAATGCGATCAAATTGTTGGTCAATCGGAGATCCGATCCCAGCAGAGTCCATTGCTAAAAAGCGTTCTTCAGCAATCATCCGAAAAGAAGTCAGTTTTTCTTGGGCTTCAAAAATCTCATTTCGTAGAGCTAGGTCATCAAGTGGAATAAAAACTCCCTCACTATTCTCCCCACCTTCCAGCATAGCTGTTGCATACCACGTAGCCTGATCCAAATGTTTCCAGACCGTTGTAATCTCTTCTTGTGTATCTCCGCTGATAACTTCTTCAAACCAAAGGTGGGCAATTGATGTTTCATATTTGATTTCCATTGCCGCGTCTACAAGTGGTGCATAAGTGCGAACCATGCGCTCACTGCTTTGTTTGGAATAGAGTAATAAAATCAGAATTAATGCACCCATCAAAAGTGCCGCGATATAATAATGCAATCCATTCTGATGGCTAAATAGTTCTTTTTCGGTCTTTTTACTTAGGCATCTATATATTTGACAGACCCAATTAAATACCGCCCCTATTTGCCCACCTTTGAAATTCGACCATACTATACACACCGACTAGAGTATTCCCTACCTGTTCTCTAATCCAATTTTCAGCACCTTCTTTGTATCCCCCACCATCTAAAAGAAGCACTGTGTTATATGGATATTTTGTTTGAATGTTTAGGACTAGAAAAGGATATTTTTCGTCTACAGATCCCTTAGATTGTTGCCATTTAGATTCAATAATCAAGCATTCAGGATGCTTGTCAGGATGATACAAAACAAAATCGCAATAGGTAGCAGTATCGTAAATGCTACGGCTTATATAAACCTGCTTAGAATAAATTGGTTGCTCTAAATAAAGTGCTGGTTTGAATTTTTTCTTGTCAATAAATGTATACCCAGCACTAACTAGATGGTTTTCGATAAAGTCTTCTAAACTCTTCCCTGTTTCATTTGCTACCGTGCCGCCTTGTTTAGCCATAAGTTGTTATTAGAACCTCTTCTACATTATTTCTCCCGCTTGCTTTGCAGTTTACAGGACGGGGAGCATGAACGATTCTAACACTAAAGGGAGAGCCTTTGTATAAATCTCTTATGAATTCCGTATTCGAGTTTGAGAGCATGACAAGCACGCCCTTTTTATGGAGGGATAACGCAAAATCGCGCAACTCTATTTGGTTTTGCTCGGTAAAATCAAACTTTGTGTAGCTTGTGAAGCTGGTACTATTTAGCGGATGATATGGAGGGTCAAAATATACAAAATCTCCGCTCTTAGGCTGTATTTTTGTGTATTTTTGATAGGTGATTTCAGCCTTTTGTAAGACTTGATTGCATAGCGGTATGTTTTTCTCTTGGACTATGTTTGGGTTTTTGTATTTTCCAACAGGAACATTGAACTCGCCACTTTTATTAACTCTATATAGACCATTGAAGCAAGTTTTATTCATGTATAAAAAGCGTGCTGCAACCTCTATAGTATCTTCTAAATCGTGTTTCTTGCGTACTCGATAATAATAGTCAGGATTATGTTTTTCCTTGTGTTTCCTTAAAATCTCAATTAATGCGAGAGGGTCTTTTTTGATAACAGCATAAGCAAAAATAAGGTCAATATTTATATCTGATAGGTACGCCTTTTTTAGTTGGCTCTGTAGATGGAAGAACAAAGCCCCACCGCCTACGAAAGGCTCGTAGTAGTCCCCGAATTCACTAGGCAGATTGTCAACCAATTCATTGATTATGCTACGTTTTCCACCCGCCCACTTAACAAAAGGGGTTGCTGTACCCTCTATCGGTGTTTCTTCTAAGTCGCGTATATCTGCACCTGCAAAGCGTTCTAATGCTTCGTTAAAATCCATATCCAGCCCGAAAGCTGGATCGCGTCCTTGTTTTCCGTTAGCCATTAGTTTATCCTGTCGTCTTCAATAATAACGTCAATAAAATCTAACCCAAGCCGCTTTGCAACTTCTAGGCGATGCTGTCCATCCAAGAGAAAGTAATTTCTATTCAGAAGAATGGGATGCCACACACTTAACTCGAAGTTTTCAACGATATAGTTAACTTCGTCTTTACTTACATCATTCTGAAAGGCGAACAAACTCTTGTCTATTTGTATTTTAGAGATAGGGATTTTATCAACAGGTGTCCATCTACCGTTGTAAGCAGGGCGTGTGTATAAGTCCTTACTGTGTTGAGGAGATTGAATGTAGTTTTTCATGCAATCAACTCACTGTATTGTAATCTACCTTGACAATTTTCTAAGAAAAGGTTGAAGCGTACTGATTCTTCTAGGTCGCGTGTGTTGTGGCGAAATGCAAATTCAGCGAGATAATTATTGAGGTGTTTTTCGCTAACGAAATGATAAATACCAACGATGCCACGTTTCAAAATGCTCCAGAAATTTTCAATCCCGTTTGTGTGACAAAAACCTTTTACATATTCGCCCTTACCATGCTTTACATAATCGTGAGTATAAGCAAATCCAAGCCCACGATAGGCGCGGTATTCATCTGTCATTAAGTTTGAGCCGATTACAACGTTCTCGACAATGAAATTCTTTACTGTTTTGCCTTTGGTATCGGCAACTACTTGCGCTTTGACGTTCCCGCCTCGTTCCTTTACGCCGATTACAGCAGTCTTTGTTTTTGTTGAGCGACCCTGATTGTTTTTAGTGCGCTTATCGGCGTGTTTGTTCTTCTCTTTTCCACCAATATATGTTTCATCTGCTTCAACTGTATTGCTAAGTGAGCGATTGAAGGATTTTGTCTGGCTAACGTGGCGCAATCTGTGAAGCATGTACCAAGCAGTCTTTTGAGTTACGTTTATGTCTTTTGCTAATTGAACGGAGGAGATGCCTTTCTTGTGGGATGTAATCAAATAAATGGCTAAAAACCATTTTTGCAATGGCAATGGGCTATCTTCAAAAATAGACCCCACTTTGGCAGTGAATTTTTTACGACAAGATGCACACTTGAAAGTCTTACCATCTTTGAATTCGTAAATCTTTTCACTGAAACCACAGTGAGGGCAGTAGATACCATCTTTCCAGCGCAATTCTTTTAGTTGAGCTAAACAGGCTTGCTCATTGGGGAATTTGTTGATTAGGTCTATAATTGAATTGAACTGTGTTTTCGCCATGACATCTCCATTTATTTATAAGTGTATTTTATCTTATAAATCTGGGTCTGTCAAGTATATAAGTGCCTTTACTTATCATCTTACCAATCCCTTGTTTTTGAGCGGGTATCACTTCAGTGGAGTATTTTATTTGCAAATTTCATCTAGAGAGAAGCAAATATCTACTATTATCTCATATCATTATATAAGTTTACCTAACTTTAAGCAAAAGGATATAAAGAAAATCTTTCCAAAAAAAGAAACCCCACGAGCGTTTCAAACGCTCGTGGGGTTTTGTGTTTTTGCAAAAGCTGATAATCACTCCTTGATAAATATTGAAATGCTATCAATTTGTGCAGTTTGTGGGGCGACGTCGAAGGGGGTGACGGCATCCAGGCGGTAGCCGCCTTTGATCAGGCGTGCCGCGTCCCGAGCTAGGGTGGAGGGATCGCGCGAGACGTAAGCCAGCGTGCCAGAACCGAGGGTGAGAATCCTGTCGAGGGTATGCCGACCAAGTCCACTCACGGGCGGGTCGACGAGGAGGATGTTGGGGATGAAATCGAGGTTGGGGAGTACATCCATAGCTTGGGCTTGGTAGAGTTCCACATTCTCAAAATCATTAAGATTAACGCTGAAATCATCGCAAGCAGTAGGTGAATTTTCAACACAAACGAGACGTCCTACTTTTGGGGCAAGAAAGGCACTGAAGCTCCCGATTCCACTGTGAAGTTCGAGGAGGGTGGTGTTGGAATCGAGGCGTAAAGCGGATAGAAGGTGCTCAATCATTTTCTCTGCGACGGTAGTATTTGGGTGCGAGAAGGATGTTGCCAAAACGCGGAAGGGGCGATTGTGCAACGTGGTGACGATATGATCATCGCCGCCCATTACGATTATTTCACCTGCTGTGACGTGTACAACGGAGAGATCATCTTCGAGAGTCATCTCTGGTGTTTCGGGGTTTTCAGAATGGAAGATGAGCATGATCTTTTCGGCGGCATCTTGGCGAAGGGTAATGCGATTAAAGAGATTATTTTCACCAAATTCTAGCTCTTGCCAAAAGTCGTTGATGGCGAGCGTGGGGATATGGCACTCAGTGATCTCAAGGATATTGGGCGTTGAAGAACTTCTGCCAATCTGGAAATCCATTTGATTGCGATAATGCCAGATTTCTGGCGAGGGGATGATTTCGTTGATGAGTGGGTCAGATATTTTGCCAATTCTCGTGAGTTGGTCTTTGAGAATTTCTTCTTTCGCACGCAATTGAGATTCGTAGGGGATATGCTGATAATGACAGCTTTTACATGCTGTGAAATGCGCGCATTTTGGTTTGATCCGCTCTGGTGCTGGCGCGAGAATTTCCAGGAGATTGGCGCGTGCATAGCCGCGTTTTTGAAAGAATAAATCTATTTTGGCATCTTCGCCCGGGAGAGCATAGGGGACGAATACGGCGCGATTATCGGGGGCGGGGAGGCGCCCCATTGTTTCGCCACCATAGATGAATTTAGATAGGGTGATTTCGTAGGTTTCAGAGGTCATTTGATTTATAGGTTAAAAGATTTAGCCACAGATTTTACGGATTTCACAGATAAAAGCATTAAAAAATCCGTGTGAATCTGTGTGACCCGTGGCTAAAAATAGGATGTGTTTGGCGACCTTAGCTCTTTTTCAAACCCCACAGTTTTGTGAGGGCTTCTTCTAATCTCTCTGCTAATAAGGTAGGCGTATCGGTCGTGACATCATCTTCGTTTTCGAAGACTGCGTAGGGCAGATCAACACCGTGGATAGTGATGAATTCAGGATTGGATTTGCTGAACTCGCTCCAGTCATCTTCTTTATAAAGACGCTCTAGTTTCTCATCAGGGAGACCGTGTTCAAGGATGCTATCTGGGCGGTCGGGATTAAATCGGCGGCGATTTTTGCGTAATGATTCTTCAAAGGGAACATTGACGTAAAGTATCGCGGCACGTTTTAGAATATCTTCGCTTAAATGCTGGAGAGCTTCTGTGTACCCACCATGTTCACTCCCGCGTGAAAACTCAATGATAAGCGTATGTTCATCGTGATAATTTTCTGCTCGCAGGCGTTTGGGGTATTCGATATTAAACCGCTCGATCAGCAAATGCCAGAGATAACCATCTTTGAAATAGCCTTCTGAATCAGTGTGGAGGCGTGGCTTTTTTAGAATTTCTTCGAGGATATAGTCTTCTTCAAACCAAGCCCAAAGCATAGGGAAATCGTCGAGAAAATCGAGTTTGCCAACGTGGTAATTGTCACAGCGTTTATCGTCCTGACAATCTTTGAGATGAGCAATGATTTCGCTTTTGCCAGAAGCCGGGCGACCAATTAAGATGATGATGTCGAAGGTGTTTTTTGTCATATGTGAATTAAACTCAAGAAATTAGAGGCATCAAATATATTGCGTAAGATTTTGTTTTTACGAAATGGGCAATACGTTTTACGTACTTGTTCTAAAGAATGAAAGACAATGCAATCAAAATCGCAAGGAACATCCCGGCCAAGAGACCAATCCGTTTTAAGTCATTTTTGATCTCGGTGTAATCCGGGTTAAATTCTTCTGCCGTGCGTGCGAGGTGAGCGGCTTTTTTACCTTTTCTATTTTTCTTAACCATTTTTTCTTCTCCTATTTTTTTATAAGACATCAGGCTTTAGCTTTTTCAGAGGTCTAAGGTCTAAAGTCTGAAAACTCTCAATTCTTCAAATCTGCAAAAACAACGATCCGTTGATTATCCTTTAAATAAGGATAACAAGAAATCAATGTTGTCGTTGGGGTACTGGTTGCAGCCATCACCTCGACCTGTGTTGGCTCAACAATCTGCGTACCACTAATTACATAAGTATACTGCCGTTGCTGGGTGAAGACGAGAATTTCATCACCGGGTTGCAACTGGTCGAGATAGCGAAAAATTTCGCCATATACATCATTATGTGCCGAAAGAACCATATTCCCAATCGAGCCAGGATTTGGCGTCCCCAAGTGCTGGGCTACGCCTTTCTTCAATTGCTCCCAACCATCACCCTGCACGATCGGTGCATCCACATTAAGAGCGGGGATTTGAATACGGATGGCTTGCTCCGGGCTGGATGGCGGGATGGGCAAATCTTTGATCGATTGCACCATCGGGCGGAGATGATCGGGGATCTCCGCTTCGTTGGGACGCGTGTTTCCGCTTGTGTCCGGAGGGGTGTGCCCCGAGGGGAGTACCACTGCCATCACAAGTGGAGTCGGTACCATTGTCGGTTGCTCCAGTGCGGCGGCAAATTCGTCGTTTAGGTTGCGCAGGATGCCAAATCCGCTCAGGATGATGCCGATCAGCCCGAGGACGGCAACCACTTCGATGGCGAGCAGGAGACGGTCTCCCCAGCTTTTTTTTCGAGGGGATGCTTCTTTAACGGGAGCAAGTTCCTCGTTTGCGGGCGTCTCGATAACGGGGTTGATATCCAGTTCGGTAGTTTCATTCGATGCAAGTTGAATCACCCGTCCCGTGCGGCGGTAATGCTCAAGTCTATCCTGACGCACATTACGCCGTTTTTCCATCAACAGGCGGCGAAGCTCGCTAATGCTCAGATCTTCGGGAGATTTTGATTTTCGTCTCATAAGTTCGGCTGGGGATTATACCGCTTTTTTCTGGTATTCTCTCGAGTCTTTAGGAGTTGGGGTATGAAGGTTTTTTTGTGGGCGTCTTTGTAGGTGCCGCTGTGGGGGCAGAAGAAGAGGGTATAGGGGTTGAAGTTTTTTCTACAGGAGGTGGATTTGTTGCTACTTCCTGCGCTATGACAGAAATAACAATTTCTTCTATATTCCACAGCCAAGTTTTTGCACTGGGGTCGAGAGAAAAACCTTTCAAGTTCACGCGAGATGCGGCAACACGAAGATAAGGATAAAGCGGAATAGCTGGAAGCTCTTCGGCATATATACTAAGCGTTTCTCGATAATTCTGCTCAAAAGAAGGTGCGTTCGGCAAAGTGAACGATGCTTTTTGACAGGCTTCATCATATTTTTTACTGCTGTAGCCACTCAGGTTTTCACCCAGCCAATCATTTTCTGCATTTGGGAGGGATGCCGAGCTAAACCAATCACAACGCGGGGCGATGCTCTCTGTGCCCATTGCAAATTGGGCAAGGTCGAAATTACGCCCAAAAAGAATGCCATCGGGTCCAGGTGCATAAAATTCTTCGGGAGGGAGATATGCCAAATTAATGCCAACGCCACATTCTCTCAGGGATTCGGCAAGAATTTCGCTGACTTGCCTGCGCTGAATAGATGTCGTGGTGATATAGTCAAGTTCAAGGGATGTGCCTGTGGGGACATCGGCCACGTTTAGCGCGGTGCGCGGCGTGGATGGGTCGTTATCGCGGTCTTTCCAGCCGATTTCGTCAAGCAAAATGCTCCCTTCAGAAGAGCTATAAGAATAGAGTTCGATATTGGATGTATAGAGAGGATGTGCGTTGGGGATATAAGAATCGGGGACGGTGGCGAGACCGTGCAAAACCCTATCTACAACCTGTTGACGATCGAGGCAAAGAGCGAGGGCCTGTCTTGTTTTGGGGTTGCTGAGGAGCTGGGGACGGTCGTTGCCAGAGATGATTCCGTCGTCAAAACTGGCGGGCTGGATGCCGATATGCAGACTCTCTAGTGACATCTTTTCAGTGGCATAAAACTTGATTTGCCCAGAAGCATCGAGTTGTTGAAGGAGAGCCACTTGCCCATCGAGCCGGATGCTGGGGTCAAGGAGATCACATTCGCCATCAAGCAATGCGGCAATGGCAAGATCGGGATCAGGTATAAAGCGGAAGTTGATCACATCCGATTTTGGGAATCCCTCATCAGCGCGGTAATAGAGCGGGTTTTTAACGAGGCGAATTACTTCGGCAGGAATCCATTCGTCTACAACGTAGGCTCCCCAGCCAAGTGGGAAGCGCGAGGCAACATCTGATTCTACCAACTCGGTAGCCGAGAATTCATTCCAGGCGTGGTAGGGCATCGGCTTCCAGAAATTGGTCATATAGTCGTTATCACGGTAGCCGGGCAATCCCCGCCAGGTGGTTGTGAGTACATCAGCGGATTCATAAGATTCTGTTCGAGAAAGAAGGAATTCATCAGCGGGATTTTTGCTGGCTATTGCAAGATCAAAGGCGTAGACAGAATCATCCGCTGTGAGGGGAGCACCATCTGCCCAGCGGAGATCGGAGATAAAGCTGAAGTTAACGACCATCTGATCCATGCGGAGTGATGAATCCTTTTTATAGGTGGCGATGCAGGAAGTATCCTGACAACCTGAGGGGTAAACGCGGGAGCCTTGTACCAACTCGATTTTATTTCCTGCGGCGTCAACAACCCAATCTCCTTCTTCAACGGGGACAGAGATAATGCTGGCATCGCCATCTGCGAGAGAAGGCGTTTTTTGAAGAATGACGGGTTGATAATCGTAGTTGCGGCTATCGAGAGGACCATCGTAGATGGCTTCGAGAACGCTCATTGCAGCGGGATTGGGATTATCGTTGATATAGAGGGTATTTGGCTCATGCCCAAGGCAGATATTTAACGTACGCAAAACTTCGGGGGCAGGCGTTGCTATTTTAGTGGGAGCAGGCTCAATATCCGCGAAAGGAGCGGTAGTAGGTGTTGAAGATGCCCCGCTCTCAGGAAGACTGCAAGCAGAAAGGATGAGAGAAAAAGCTAAAATCCAGAAAAAAGATTTTTTAATTATACGAGACATAAGCACTCCAAATAAGAAAAACACCTGCAACAACGCAGAGCATTGTTGTCAGAAGCTAAGCCCTCCAATGAGTATGATCTCCTTAATTGTATCTGATTTTTCTGCAAATTTTGTGTTAAAAACCTTTTTGGCTTTCGGCTGGTAAATACCCCCTGCGTGGTGGTAGAATCGAATTAGATTTTTATGTACTCGGAGGTACGAAAATGGAAGAAAAAACTGGTTCTTTTGCCCTAAAAAAGGGCTTGGCACAAATGCTCAAAGGTGGCGTAATCATGGATGTGGTCACGCCCGAACAAGCAAAGATTGCTGAAGACGCTGGCGCTTGCGCGGTAATGGCGTTGGAACGCGTCCCCGCAGATATTCGCGCCGATGGTGGCGTTGCTCGGATGAGCGACCCCGATATGATCGTTGGTATTATGGAAGCGGTCAGCATCCCTGTCATGGCGAAAGCTCGGATCGGGCATTTTGTAGAGGCGCAAATTCTTGAGTCTCTTGGTGTTGACTATATCGACGAGTCAGAAGTTTTGACTCCTGCGGATAATGATTATCATATCTATAAACATGATTTCAAAGTTCCCTTTGTTTGTGGATGCCGCAATCTCGGCGAAGCCATGCGTCGTATTGGCGAAGGCGCAGCAATGATGCGTACCAAAGGCGAAGCCGGCACAGGCGATGTAGTCGAAGCCGTTTATCACGCACGCACTGTTTTAGGCGATATTCGTCGCCTGCAAAATATGCCCATCGAAGAGGTGATGACCTACGCCAAAGAAATCGGCGCACCCTTTGAAGTGCTTATGGAAACACGCGAACTCGGCAAATTGCCCGTTGTCAACTTTGCAGCTGGTGGTATCGCCACTCCTGCAGACGCCGCACTGATGATGCAACTTGGCGTAGATGGTCTTTTCGTTGGGTCTGGCATTTTCAAATCTGGCGACCCTGCCAAACGCGCCGAAGCTATTGTCAAAGCCTGTACACACTATGACGATCCTGGCATCCTCGCAGAGATCAGCAAAAATCTCGGCGAAGCCATGGTCGGCATTAACGTCTCCACCATGCCCGAAGAAGATAAACTCGCTGGGCGTGGGTGGTAAATAAACTGTAGGGGCGGGTCTCAGACCCGCCCCTACGTTCCCAACAATATGAAAATAGGCGTACTCGCCCTTCAGGGCGCATTTGCAGAGCATCTTGTCATGCTCAGAAAACTCGGCGTTGAAACAGCTGAGATCCGTTTGCCAGAGCAATTGGATGATTTGGATGGATTGATCATCCCCGGTGGGGAATCGACCACGATGGGCAAGTTGATGGTGGATTTTGAATTGCTCGAACCCATACGCAAATTTGGGCTTGCTCACGCTATATGGGGAACCTGCGCCGGTGCAATTTTGCTCGCCAAAGATGCACATCGTGAGCAACCTCTGCTCAGCCTGATGAATATCACCGTTGAACGGAATGCTTTCGGGCGGCAACTGGATTCCTTTGAAGCTGCGTTGGATATATCCACGTTGAAGCAAGCTGGAGACAAGAGCGATTGCGATCCTTTCCACGCAGTTTTTATCCGCGCCCCAATCATCGAATCTGTACAAGGCGAGACCGAAATCCTCGTTTCCCTCCCCGATGGGAGAATTGTGGCTGCTCAAGAAGGTCACCTTCTCGCGACATCTTTTCATCCGGAGTTGACGGGTGATACGAGATTTCACGAATACTTTTTATCTTTGGTAAGCGTATAAAGCAACTTCACCACAAAGGCACAGAGTACATAAAATTTTCTTTGTAATCACAAAAAACTTCGTACTCTTTGTGCATTTGTGGTGAAAACAAAAACATGAAACCACGCGCGCTCGAACTCTTTGATTTGCCAAAACTCCCCCGCTACCGCAAGAAAGTCTTTGTGCTGGATAGCAGGCGGGCGTTGACGCGCGGCAACCCGTTGCGGGCGGTCAGCTTTTTAGCATATCTGAACCCCAAAGGGCGAATTTATACGGGGATTTTAGAAGGTGATGAAGGCACAGTTTTGGGTGGTATTGTTCAGCATAATGAAGAGCGTTTTGCACGGTTGGCATATCTTGCCCCTGCCGATGCGCCCTTTGCATTGATCGATCATCTCACCGCGCAAGCTGGAAAGTGGAAAGCACATCAAATTGTGGCGGAGATAGATGAAGGTAGTTCAGTTTTTGAATCGCTGCGCCATTGCGGATTTGCGGTCTATAGCCATCAACGAATATGGGATATGAGCTATATTAATTTTATTCCTGATTTTCCTTATCTATGGCGCAAAAAAGAAGAACAGGATTTAATCGCTATTCAAAATTTACAACGAGAGCTTGTTCCGCCACTTTTAAAACAAGTGGAAAGCTTCACAGATTCGTCTTCTGGGATGCTTGTTAGGGGAGAAAAATTATCAATTTATATGGACATTACTGAGGGCCCCCGTGGTATTTATCTTCGTCCATTGGTTCACCCGAACGCTGACCATCTGCTTGAGAACTTATTTCACCTTTTAACAAATTTCCCCAACAGGCGTGCCCGCCCTGTTTATTTATGCGTACGGTCTCATCAGGCATGGATAGAACCCATTCTCGAAGAATTTGGTGCCAGACCTGCTCAACTTCAGATCGTGATGGTTAAACATTTGGTCAACAAAATACACGAGGCAAAAACTGTCCCCAGTGGAGGCAATACTGCTTGGGCGAATCCCGCCGCGCCGATTAATGGGCACCGTGCTATGGCAAAGTTTGGGCACAGTGAAAGTGGAGAGGAAGGCGCGTAACAAGAATTCAGCTGTAAAAGGAATCATTTATGAAAAAGAAAATACTATCCTATAAGTATCTTGATATTCTTCTCCTATTTGTCATTTCCATTGCAGTCTACCTTCCTTTAGCACATGGTTTGGGATATATCAAAGATGATTGGTATATGATGTATGCCGCACATATCCAGGGACCTGCCATTTTTCAGGATATTTTTTCTATAGACCGCCCTGCTCGCGGGGTCTTGCTTTCGATACTATATCCTTTGTTTGGGAATAATCCTTATCCCTATAGCCTAAGTGCATGGGGCTTCCGTTTACTCAGCACAATCAGCTTTCTTTCCTTGACGCGAGAAGTTTGGACAAAACAGCGCATGCCTACGCTGCTGATGGCAATCTTTTTTCTCATTTATCCTGGCTATCTTTCACAAGTCAATGCGATCGATTTTCAAGCCCATGTGGTGAGCCTGTTTTTCGCGATGCTCTCTATTGACCTATCTGTCAAAGCCATTCGGCAGAGAAATAAACCTGCACGAATTGGCATGATTGTCTTGTCTATTCTTTTGGGATGGGCGTATTTAGCTTTGGTTGAATATGCCATCGGGTTGGAAATCTTCAGGCTCTTAGTGATTGCCCTGACTTTTTTACGAGGTTCAACAAAGCCTTTCATAGAAAAAACCAAGGCACTTTTCTATCGGGTATGGTTTTTCTTGATTATCCCCGTTGGGTTTCTAGCTTGGCGGGGTTTTATTTTTCAAAATGAACGTAAAGCGACCGACCTTGTTGCGCAGATGGGGCAGATCTTTACTTCGCCGCTGGCAGCATTATGGGCAGGAATCCGTTTATTGCAAGATACGCTCAATGTAATCTTCCTAGCTTGGGGCGTTCCCTTATACAATCTTAGATTCCAAACGAGATTACGAGAAGCACTCATCGGTATTACCCTTGCACTCGTAGTACTTGCCACCATCAAACTGCTCTACGCGAATTATCTTTTTGAAGCAAATGATGAAAACAAAGATTGGCAAAAAGAGGCTTTTTGGCTTGGGCTGATCGTTGTGGTCACAACACTGTTACCTGTGATTCTAGTCAATCGCCACATCACTTTTGAAGAATATTCCAGATACGGGCTTCCTGCAGCAGCAGGTGGGGTTTTTATCATTGTCAGCAAAAGGAGAAAAACTCTCGCACATTTCTTGCCTATACCCTGATCTTCATTGCAACAATTACTCATTATGCCAACGCTGCGATTGCTGTAAAGTCAGCCGAATCTCTGCGTAAATTTTGGTGGCAGGTCAGTTGGCGCGCTCCCCAAGTCGAAGAGGGGACGACCCTAGTGGCCAATTACGCGGAAAGCAGCCTTCCTGAAGATTATGTCCTTTGGGGACCAGCAAACTTTATCTACTATCCAGAAAAGGGAGGCGAAAGCCCGATTCAATTACCTCTTTCGGCTGTGATTTTGGATCATAACGGGCTAACGAATATCCTTGCAGGGGCAAATGGCAATCCCAGACCGGGGCGCGGCAATATCCAGGATATTTCATATAAAGATATTCTTGTTATAAGCCAACCCTCACCAGAAGCTTGTGTCCATATTTATGATGGTGACATAATTGAGCATTCCGTTTTCGAAACCTCTGATATATTGATCGTTGTATCAAAGTCAAATATCACGAATGTACTCATCGAAGATGATATCCACACACCACAAGATATTATTTTCGGCACTCAACCCAAACATACTTGGTGCTATTATTATCAAAAGGCATCATTAGCTCGTCAAGGAGGAGATTGGGAAGCGGTCATAGACTTTTATAATGCGGCAGCAGAGCAAGATTTACATCCGAACGACCAAATCGAATTGATGCCTTTTTTACAGGCTTTTGCCTATTCAGGTGAAAAGAAAAAGGTTAAGCAACTTTCCACTCGCATTAACACAGAGACCTATTATCAATATCAGGCCTGCCAGGTCTTGAGTGAGATGGGTGAGCATGGTTATCCCCTTTCAGTAGAGATGGAAACTCATATTGAGAAGTTGTTTTGTAAAAAGAAACAACCATAAACGCATTGGCAATCTAAAAACATAGCGGACTTTCTGAAAAGAGAACCCGTTGTTGTAGTCCGCGCTTGTGAGCTATATAATTTACCCCCGATTTTCCTTATCTACGGCGCAAGAAAGAAGATAAGGATTTAGTCGCTATTCAAAATTTACAACGCGAGCTTGTTCTGCCGTTTTCGCAACGCGTAGAAAGCTTCACCGATTCGTCTGCTAAGCCTACACAACGTTCAGAACGTGATGGTAAGCATTTGATCAACAAAATACACGATGCGAAAAAAACTCCAGCGAAGGTAATACCGTTTGAGCGAATCCCGCAGCATCAATTAACGGATCCCTTACTGTAAAGATATAAACGAATAAGATAAACACCCCTTGATAGGATGTTTATCTGTGGGGAGAGTATTTTAATTTTGCGTTTTACGGACAGAACAGATCATCCACTTTTGTTTGCATTTCTGTAGAAAGAGAATAACCATACTCCCCCATTCCTTTTAAAATAGTACAAGCTTGTTGCTTATAAAATGGGTCTGTATTGATACGAGTTGAAAGTTGTTTTACCGCCTTAAAGTCATCACGATATGCATAAGCCTGCAAGAATGGCATCAATTCAATTTGGTCGTTAGGGCGGAGTTCATTTTTTTCAGATTCATTGAATATTTCTATAACCTGATCCCAATCTCCAATTTGCCGAGCAAGATCTGCTTTTTGATAAAAATAGCACCATTTATGAGATGGCTCAGGCCCAAATAAAACTTGAGGAGGAGAAACAAAATCTCCTACCGGGATAATATTTTCAATATTTGATTTCTGTGCACCAGCAATTACATACGCACTATCAGCTGTAGATAAATTAGCCCAACGATTATCAATTGCGTGCACGCAAGACTGTGCTGAAGGTTGAGTTAGGATCAAAATATTTTTGTAATTATGGTTAAATGAAATATTTCTTACGATCAAATCTTCTTTAGGGTAATCTTTGGAGCCCATAACTAATCGTGTTAATGTTTCATGCTCTAAGCGAAGAGCAGAAAGAGGAACAAATATTGGAGATTTCGTTTGTTTTTGAGGGTAATAAATAATATTTGCAGGTGCCCAAGCAACTTCATCACCATCGGAATAATTAACATTTGGGTAGATAACTAATAGTGTTGTGCTATTTGCAGAGCTAATGCTAGGTGCTCGCCAAGTTACTTGCCACCAAAATTCGTTGATCTCTTGAGCATTGCTAATTGAATTAGCAGCAGCACCATGGTGGGTTAATGTTGCCAAGGCAAATAGTATTGACAAAATAAATAAACGTTTTTTTTCAGAGAAAATGGAATATATTATTGCTCCTAAAAAAACACTTCCGGCTAAAGAAGCTGGTAAAGCATAATGAGATAGTCTCGCAAAAGTGATACTACGGTTAACTAAAATAACAGGAAGTACAGCACCAATTACACCTAATATCCCTATCAAGAAAGCTTCATCTTGCCATTTTGGGTCATTCAAGCTTTGCTCGTCATCATCCAAATTATTAATATCTGGTTTTAGATAATAAGTATATAAAAACAACAAGAAGATAATGATAACTGCAAAAAAAAGACCAGTTACTAAATCAGTTAAACGGCTATTATAGTAGTTTTGCTGAAAGGGTGTTATCCAAGCAAAAAATGTTACGTTAAGTGTGCTTTGTAAAAAGCGAATAGCAGCCCATAATGCTGCCAAGGGTGAAGCAAATAATTGAGCAAGTTGCACACCAGCATTTTGAGCATTACGCCAATTATCAAAGAAAAACTGATACCAGACAATGAAACTAATAGATATAAGAAAAAAAACTGCGCTAGATCGAAATGATAAAAACAATTTAGATCCAAACTTTGTTTTCCCTAATTGGCGACTTATAAGTATATACACAGCTAAGAAACGAAAGACCTCCATACCTATAGCAAACTCAACTAAGGCCAGATAAACCCACCCTGTAAAAAACGAACCTAGTGCCCAAGCAACCTTTTCCCATTTAGAAGTTGCAAGCAAAAAATTGAGAGTAAATAATATTGAAAATATTCCCAAACCTAAACTTATTACATAAGCTTGGAATTCGAACCCTCCAGTCCACCACAAAAACCCAGGGTATATAGTTGTCATTAGGGCTAAAATAAGATTTGTCTTGCGTTGCTTTGCCCAAAGTACATTAAATATGCCAAATGCACCAAGCCCGCCTATTATACGTACAATGAAAAGCAAGAAATGGTAAGGAAAAGGGTTTATCTCAAATAAGGAAAATAAAAATTGATATAAATAACCACGAATAGGGCGCGTATGCAAAGCTACATCCAAATAGATTTGTGGCCCTCCAATAAAGCCATCAAATATAAAATACCAATCATCTTTAAAGAAGGTGAATTCGCTTATTCTAGGTAGATATACTAAAGCGGAAACCAAAATAAAAAACAAAAAATCTGTCCAGCGACTGTTTTTGATTTTTTTTAAAATCATAGATAATTATTCCTTAGAAAAATATTAGCCTGCACTCTACAAGGTTACTTTTATCCTCTACTTACTTTCTTAGGCAATTATAACTTACCTAAACCTGTAAAAAACATAGTATAGATTAGTTTGCCTACCTACAAATCTTCACGCATTACCCCATCAAATTCAAGCACAAAATCTGCGCCGTAGGCCATGGAGGGAGTCTGAAAGCCGACTTTGAAATCATTTGCAAGGATGCGCTCAACAATGGTGATACTGGTCTGGGCGGTGAAATAATAGGCTTCGGGGGTACGTAGTTTTGCACGAACTTCTTTCCCTTTTTCATTACGTGCTTCACCGATCAGTAAGCTGAATCCCTTTTCATTTTGCTTTGTGGATGGCCCGGGAGGCAATAACCCGATCAGTGCTTTGATAAAATTCTTTGCGGGGCGATTATAGAGTAGCCATCCCAAATATTTACTGGCACGCATTAGATTACGAACGACGGGAGGAAAATACATATAGGTTTCGATATTGGGAACGCCCGTGCTGTGATAGGCTGTTGCGACATCGCCCCAACCAATCGAGGTGACTTTGACAGGACCGCGCCCAAAATCAACATCTTGGATTTTCCACGCGGGCGGGACTTGGGTCAACTTGCCACCGCGACGAATAGCGCCTTGCCTATCGATATTTTCGATTCCCGAACGAGCTGTTCCACGCGATACGCCGCCCCCAACTCCGCGAATCGAGAGTTGCAGATGCGAGGCTGTGGGTAATTTCTCTTTGAGATAGTTCAGCAGACAATCAGAAGGGACAACGTCGAAGCCTGCACCGGGCATCATCATAATGCCCGCAGATTTGGCGTCTGAATCTAAGGCGGCAACGGCCTCGAGTTCGGGAATTCCGCCGCCGATGTCGAGATAGTGGGTGCCGGTGCGGAGACAGGCATCTGCCACAACTTTATAGGTATAGCCAAATGGACCGGCGCAGTGCAGCACCACATCCACGTCGTGGAGTGCGGAATCTAATTTTTCGGTTTCGGAAAGATCAAAGGCGAGCGAGGGCAAGCCGAGGGCATGCGCTTGTGCCGCCAGCTTTTTAGCGTCCCGCCCGGCGAGGATGGGGTGATGTCCACGCTTCAGCGCGAGTTTGGCGATCAGCGATCCAGTATATCCATAGGAACCGTAGATGAGGAAATTGGTCATAAAAACTCCTGATAAATTAATCTTTTTCCCAGCTTTGAATTTCGACAATATTTCCCTCGGGGTCAGCAAGGTATTGAAAGACGATTACACCCACACCTGATATTTCGCGTTTAATACATTCACCAAGGGCAGTGCCGCCATGTGCCAAAATCGCTTTTGCCGTTGCGGGGACATCGTCCACAGAGAAGGCAATATGCGAGAAGCCCGGCGTATTCGGCTGGACGGTAGGATGCTCGGGCATAGAGTCATATTGAAAAATTTCAAGGGTGGGGCCTTCATCTCCAGAGCCCGGCAAGCGGAGGTGTATCCCGCGGATATGTGCATTTTTGATGCTTGTGGCCTTATCTAGCCACTCGCCAGATAGATCGCGTTCTGGTAAAACAGGGACGCAATCGAAAACTTCTTGATAGAAGGCTGATAAATTCTTCCAGTCCTTTGCTATCAGGTTCGTGTGGGTGTATTTTGTTGGCATTTGGATATTTTTGGGTTAGATGACCTTTGCATAAAATACAGTGTCGTCAAATGTTCCGTCACTATTTATTCTATGCCTTTTCAAGATTCCTTCAAGAGTAAAACCTAATTTTTCAGGAATACGCCTGCTTTTGGTATTACTTCCGCTACACATGATCTCTATACGTTTTAAACCTAATTCATTTATCCCGTAATTTGTTATTGCGTTTACTGCCTCTGTAATATAGCCATTCCCTGTTTTTGTTGTTCTGACCCAATAACCAATTTCTGCTTTCTTTACCTGCCAGTTTATTTCGTGTAAACCACTTGAGCCAATAAGATCATTATCTTTTGTGAAAATCAGAAATTGTATATCTATATTCGACTCGATTAACTTTATTGCGTTTTCAATATTCTTTTCTGTATCTGAAATTGTTGGGATTTCATTCGCCCATGACATATATTTTCGTAATTCACTAATGCTTTCAACAATCGCTGAATTGAGCGCAAGAGAATCAGATATTTTAGGGTGCCGAATAGTTAATCTTTCTGTAGATATTGTCATGGGTTCTTTTTTAGATTCTCATCGGTTCTAAGCCAACTGCTTTTTATAATTGCTTTTCCATTATGTAATTTCCCCTTTCATCTTCAACGGCAATGCCATTCTGATAGTTATAGCCAAGTTTTTCATAGAAAAGCCGTGCGTTGATCGCTGCGCGGACGGTGATTTTATGCGCTCCTAGCTCTGCGGCTTTTTCTTCCAGCCTTTTCATTATCCTTTTACCAAATCCCTTTCTGTGCAGCTCTGGGATCACAAATATCGCTGTGCCATAATAGCGTGGGTTTTCTTTACTTCCAAAATTTTCCAAACTCCCCGTCCCGACTGCTTTCCCTTTTTCCATTGCAACGAAAATGTGCTCTGTATTTGCTCTTTCGATTAGCTTGCTTGCAGATAAATGACTGATTATGCGAGCAATATAGTCAGGCGAATAATATTGGCTGCTGATCTCCATTAAATTGCGTTTGATCAGTGCTACGACTTCTTCTGCCTGAATATCTTGAATTTTTTGATTTTCATTCTCAACAGTGTCTTCAAATGAACGGCTTTTGTTTACGTATCGTTGATTACTATAAGATAAATTTTCTTCTACAAGTTGATTAGAAATGGGTTAAATGAATGATCAAGATCAATTCTCTTTTTAATGATAACTGTAGAGCTTATTTTATTTTTTGACAATTCTTGCTAAAGGTTGAATAGGGTTTTTTACAAGACTGAATTCTGCTATTGCAAAATCATCAATTCGAACTAAACATTCTTTTCCATCATATTTTCTTCGCGTAATATGATTGCATGATACATAGTCAGAATCACATACTGAGCAAGTGGATTTCTTTACTATACCAGCAACACTTAAACCAGACAGATAGCCATTATCTACAAGTTGTTGAACTTCGGGATCAATTATTCTTAAACCCTCTATATACAAACCTTCGTTTCTGGTAATCACGTTTTTAGCCCAGCCAATAACTTTAGCCGTATGCTCAATATAGACAGGATACGGTCTTTTTTCGATTGGAGAAGGATTTTCGCAAGATTTTTGAAAATCACTTGCCCGTTTATCGAGTGATTCCAAAATTGAAGAAAATTTTTTAGCACTGATTTTTTCCCCACTCTGACTATATCTAACTTTATTTCCGTTTTCATCGAATTCAATTGCTAATTGAGTTTCGTTTTGTTTAGGCGGCTTTCTCCAAATATCAGAAAGCCAATTTGCTAATAACCCAGTGATAATAGCTGTTGGTATTCCGATGACATATACTAGGATTGGGTCAGCAAGGATTTCTCGAAATCCTTTTTCAACGTAATAATTTAGTTCGGCTATTTCCTTAGGTTCAACGACTACAGAATAACCTTCGGCACGAAGAAGTTTTATTAGATGAATCGTTTCACGAGATACAACTTTCAAATCAGGGTACAAAGATACGTAAGGATTTGTTGATGGAATTCGTATTTCTTGCATTTGCAATAACCATCCTTTTTTAACTTCGATATTCAGAAAGCGAATAAACTACAACTTATGCCTATCCCCCAATTTCCTCGATCCGCCACTCTTCGCTGCCCATCACCGTCTTCAGGCGCGCGAGCATCTCGTCGCAAATCCGCGTATTATAGTTGGGGAAATCGATCAGGTGCCCCTTATGCCCCTCGAAAATTTGCAGTGAAAATTTATCTCCACCGGGGAAAGAGATCAGCACGCCGTGGATATTTTTCAGGCGGCGTTTATCCCGCTCTGGGCTGCCATTTGGGCGCACCGCTACTGTAATTAATCGGGGGGGATGCTGGGATTCACTCTCTGCAAAGAGGTCTAAATTGGGGATGGATTTTCGAACTTCACGCTCGACGGAATCTGCTTCGCGCTCAGTTTGGGCTTGCTCCCCTTGTGGAGACTCAGGAGGCGGCTCTGGCATTGCCACGTCAACTGGCTCGGCATAATCCGCCTCGTAGACGGTTTCCTCCCAATCTTCGGGGAAGGCTTCGGGTTGTGGCGGCATCCCTGTGGTGTCGAAGCCATCATCTACAGGGGGAGGAGGAGTTTCTTTGACAGTATACGTTGCGGCGGGCTCGGCAACTTTTTCCTTCACAGGAGGCGGGGGAGCAGTACTCTTGACTACAGGAGAAGATGTTTTTTTAACGGGAGCGGGTTCACTCATGTGCGTTTGCGGTTTTTCATCCACAGAAGAAACTATATTAAAATCGGTCTTGATCGAATCTACTAAAATTTTTGGCGGCGTGTTATTTGCATCCACTTTGCCTTCGATAATGACAATTTTGCCCTCTTCGCAGAGTTCACGATATTGCTGCCAGGTACGCGGGAAAATGACAAGCTCGATGATGCCGTGCATATCGTCGAGGGTCACGAAGCCCATCGGTTTGCCTGTTTTGGTCTGGTAGGGGCGCACGCCCGCGATGATGCCCGCCACACGCGCACGAGATTCATGGGCGGCTTCGGGGAGCGTGCTGGCGGTATGCGTCCTGATTTTAGAGAAGGTTTCCTGATAGCCCGAAAGAGGGTGATCAGAAACATAGATGCCGATCAGCTCGCGCTCCCAACCAAGTTGGATGCGCTGCTCAATTTCTGCGCCTGGTGAAAGGATAATTTCGTCACTAATGCCCGTGGCACTCCCGAACATGCTGATCTGCCCCGAATCTTTTGCCTTGAAATGCGCAGTGCTGACGGCGATCAGCCGATCGAGAGAGGCGATTAAGCTGCTGCGGTCACCGAAAATATCGAGCGCGCCAACTTTGACCATTGCCTCAAGGGCGCGTTTGCCAATCGCGCGCAAATCTACTGCGCGGATAAATTCGTTAATATCGGTGAAGTCTTTGCCTTCACGTGCTTCGATGAGGGCTTCAACTGGTCCGCGCCCCACATTTTTGATGGCGCCAAAACCAAAACGGATCGCGGTCTTGCCATCATCGAGGTATTCAGCGGCAAAGTCCCATTCGCTTTTATTCACGCTTGGAGGCAGGATTTCGATCCCCATTTCACGGGCATTGGCAGCATAATGAGAAACTTTTGCTGTAACACCATAAAAGACCGACATGAGGGCGGTCATATATTCGGTGGGATAGTTTGCTTTTAGATATGCAGTCTGAACTGATATTGTGCCATAGGCCGCCGCATGACTTTTGTTAAACCCGTAACGTGCAAATTCTTCCCAGTCGTCAAAGATATTGGTAGCAACATTTCGCTCAATCCCATTTTCGACTGAGCCATCAATAAATTTTTGGCGGTGACGCGCGATTTCTTTTTCTTTTTTCTTGGAGATCGCCTTCCGTAAATTATCCGATTCGGGGCCTGAATACCCGCCCAACTCAACGGCAGAGCGCATGATCTGCTCTTGATAGATTGGAATCCCATAAGTCGATTTGAAGATCGGCTCCATGCTCGGGTGTCTATAGGTGACTTCTTCTCGTCCGTTCATCCGCTCAATATACGAAGGGATGAAGCGCATCGGTCCCGGCCTATAGAGCGCAACCATAGCGATAACATGGTCTAGCATTGTGGGCTGCATCTTGACCATCCAGCCCGTCATCCCGCCGCCTTCAAGTTGGAAAATGCCCGCCGTGTTTCCTTCGCCGATGATCTCAAAGGCTTTGGCATCGTCGAGGGGAATATTCTCAAGATGATATTTTTTCCCGTAGCGTTTTTCAATTTGTGTGGCTGCTCTGGCGATCACTGTGAGCGTGGAGAGACCCAAAAAGTCAACTTTGAGCATACCCATCGCATCGAGGATGCCCATCTCGAATTGGGTGACGGTTTTAATGGGCGTATCTTCAGAATTCGATGTTGGGCGGTGAATCGGCAGATATTCGATTAAAGGTTTATCGGCAATTACCACACCAGCTGCGTGCGTCCCGGCGTTGCGGACAACGCCTTCCATGCCGATGGCCGTATCAATCAACTCTCTAATATGGGGAGCTGAATTATAGGCTTTTTTGAAATCTGGCACATCTTTTAGTGTGCCTTCGATGGTGACTTTTTTGCCAGAAACAGCAGGGATTAGTTTTGCAATTTGATTTACTTCATGGAGCGGAATATCCATCACACGAGCTACATCTCGGATGGCAGCTTTTGCGCCCATCGTACCGAAGGTGATGATCTGCGCCACTTTATCGTCGCCGTATTTTTCGGCGCAATATGCCATGATTTCCTGACGGCGGTCGTCACGGAAATCGAGATCAATATCGGGCATTGAGATGCGCCCGGGGTTTAGAAAACGTTCGAAGATTAAATCATGCTCAATCGGGTCGATCAAGGTAATCTCAAGGGCGTAGGCAACAATTGATCCGGCAGCAGAACCACGCGTGGTGTAGAGAATATCCCGTTCTTGTGCCTCGCGCACCAAATCCCAAACAATGATGAAGTAGGCATCAAAGCCCATTGTGTGAATCACATCCAACTCATAATTTAGACGGTCACGGATCACCTTATCATCTGAATGTTTGCCATAACGCATCTCCAGTCCTTTTTCACAAAGATGGCGCAAATAGCTTTCTTCTGTATGTCCATCGGGCACATCAAAATGTGGTAAATGGTATTCTTTGAAATCGAGATCAACATTGCACCGCTCGGCGATTTCGAGCGTATTTGTCAGCGATTCAGGGACTTCTTTGAAGAGGTCGTACATCTCTTGCGGCGAGCGGAAATAATAGGATGGATCGTCCATCCGCATCCGTTTTTCATCTTTGAGTAACGCCCCGGTTTGGATAGCAAGCAGAATATCCTGGAGTTTGGCATCGTCTTTTTTGATATAGTGGACATCGTTCGTCGCCACAAACTTCGACGTGTATCTTGCTCCCATTTCGACGAGTTTTCGGTTTATCTCGGTCAGTTCAACGATATTATGCTGTTGCAATTCCACATAGAAATTTTCTTCACCGAAAACATCGTAATACCAATCCATGCGACGAACAGCTTCCTCGGGATCTTCTCTAAGTAATGCGCGTGGAATTTCAGCCGACATACATCCCGAAGTGGCGATAAGCCCCTCGGCATGCGCAGCGAGAAATTCACGATCAATGCGTGGACGGTAATAAAATCCCTCTGTCTGTGCGGCGGAGGTGATCTTGAGCAAATTTCTGTACCCGACATCATTTTTGGCAAGAAGCAAAAGGTGGGATGATTTTTTATCGAGCTTTGAGTCGCGGTCGGTCATTCCGCGGGCTGCCATATAGGCTTCTACGCCAATAATCGGTTTAATATCGACTGCTTTGGCGGCATCGTAAAATTCTTTTACCCCAAACATCGTCCCATGATCGGTGATCGCAACCGCAGGCATATCCATCGCTTTGGCGGTTGCGACGAGTTTCTCAATATTGCTCAAGCCATCGAGAAGAGAGTATTCAGTATGGACGTGAAGGTGGGCAAAGGACATGGGCTTAGTTGGGTGGTCGGGTAATCTAATAGTTGGATTATCAGGTAGTCGAATTGTCTCTGGTCTGGTGATTTAAATAGGCTAAAAGACCATAAGACCGACAGACAAGAAGGCTAAAGCAATTATAGCATGGGGATGTTTTTAGAACCTATGTTTTGCTTAAAAGGTGTGATTTATTAAGGTTGAAATTTCCAAATGTGAGTACCCAAGGTTGTCAGGGTGAAAATAGTGTGTCTGTATTTTTTAACACGAATGCTCGCGAATAGACGAATGGCGCGAATAAAAGCAAAAAAACATTTGTATGAATTCGTGTTAAAAAGCGGTCTGACAACATTTGTACGCATACTATTTTGAATAGATATTGCTTGTATCTTCATTCTACAGAGTATAATGAAGGCGACTCTGTACTTAATCATTTCAGGTGAGGCTCTCATGCGCAGATTTCCCCGCAATTTCCACAAATCTCTTTTTCTTCTGATAATTTTGTCATTGATTGTTTCGGCTTGTTCGTTGCCAAGCATACTCTCTTCACCACAGGAAGAGCAAATCGCTGCGGCGACACCGACTGCGATTGTGGAACAGAGTTTGCCACCCGATGTGGTGGAGACGATGCCGTTAAAAGGGAGTCGAATTGGGTTGCAGGAGCCGATCGCTTTTTATTTTAATCAGCCAATGGATCGGGTTTCGGTGGAGAGCGCCTGGGTTGCCGATCCTGCTGTTGCGGGGAATTTTGTCTGGGCAGACGATGCAACACTCACCTTCACGCCGAACCAACCTTTGGAGGCGGGAGCAAGCCTAAATTTGGGGATGAGCACGGCAGCACTTTCGTCGAAAGGAATTGCGCTCTCGGAATCCCTTAATTATTCTTTTAACGCGGCAGATTTTCTGCATCCTGTTCAGTTTTTGCCAAAAGATGGCAGTGTGGATTTGAGCGTAGATTCTGCCGTTGTCGTCACTTTTGACCAGCCTGTTGTCCCGCTTGGTGCGGATTCGTCAACTTTGCCCGCTGCCTTCACTTTGGAGCCTGCTGCACAAGGGCATGGCGAATGGTTGAATACGAGCACGTATATTTTTTACCCTGAGCCTGCTTTTGCGGGCGGACAAGTTTATCGCGCAATTTTGAATGTAGATTTGCGCAGTGTGGCGGGGACGGCCTTGGAAGATGTGACGAGTTGGTCCTTCACGACCGCGCTGCCGCGTTTGCTGGATATCAGCCCCTCGACGGAAATCCCGCTGCCCCTTGATTTGGAATGGACATTTACCTTTAACCAGCCGATGGATGCCGCCAGCGTTGAAGCTAATTTTTCTTTGCTTGGGAATGAAGGCGCAGTAGCAGGCAGTTTTGACTGGGCAGAAGATGCACGCTCTGTTACCTTTATTGCTGATGAACTTTTGACGCGTGATAGTAGTTATCGTTTTCTTTTGAGCGGTGTAACTCAGGCACAGGGCGGGACGCCGCTGGGGACAGATTGGGATGTGGAAGTTTATTCCTCACCAAATTTTGAGCTAATCTCGACTGATCCTGTGCAAGGGGGCGTGACAAATGAATATGGCTCTGGGCATATATATTTCTCTACTGATGTTGAAGAAGATGATATTGAAGATTATTTGAAGATCAGCCCCGAAATTTCAAGTTTTAATGCAAATGTTCATGAAAATGCAATTCACTTTAGTGGGAATTTCGCGCATGAAACAAGCTATACGCTGACGCTTTCTTCAGCATTAAAAGATCGCTGGGGGCAGGAGTTAGGCTCAGGGTTTAGCTATAGCTTTTCCAAGCCTGCACCAGCACCAAAAATTACTTTGCCTTATATCGGCTCGCCTTTTTACTTCTCTTCGGCAGCGAATCCGCTTTTTTATATTCAATCGACGAATATCTCCCAAGCTGATTTATCTCTGGGAGAAGTTCCGCTGGTTGACTTTTTTAAACTTTTTGGCCCCAATAGCTATGACCTGCGCAAAGATTATCTGCCTGAGAGTGCAGTTTCTTGGCGACAGAATCTGGATATTGAGAAAAATAAAAGTGAGACCTTTGCGCTTGGTCTTGCTGCAAGCGCAGGCTCGCTCAAGACGGGCATTCATTCTCTGATCATTTCAGAGGAGGACACACCGAATTATATTATTGCCAGCGATGTTAATCTCGTCTTTAAATTCAGTGCAACCGATGCCCTTGTTTGGGCGACGGATTTGGAGACAAATGCTCCGATAGCAGGGGAAGCTCTTTCCATCTATGACGAAACAGGCACGCTAATTGCCAGCGGCACCACCGATGCTACAGGCATGTGGCATGGCACAATCCCTGCACAAAAGGATTCTTACCAAAACTACTACGCCATGCTCGGGCAAATTGGCGAAGAGAATTTTGGCTTTGGCTCCTCTGTTTGGGGTGAGGATATTTCCCCATGGCGATTTGCTCTCTCAGCCGATTACCGCCCGCCACATACCGAAGTTTATCTTTATACAGACCGCCCCATTTATCGACCGGGGCAGACTGTTTATTTCCGGGCAATTGTCCGCGAGGCTTATGATGGTCGTTATGATGCCCCTACGCTCACATCCCTCCCGTTAACTGTCTCAAATGGCTGGGGAGATAATATTCACACCCTCAACCCTGCTCTTTCAGAATACGGCGCGGCGCATGCTTCTTTCACCATCCCCGCTGATTCCAAGCCGGGCTATTTTTCTTTCTTTAATCAAGACCTTGAGTTTTCCACCAGTTTTCAAGTAGCGGACTATCGCAAGCCTGAAATAAACCTTGAATTAGAGATGACCCCCACAGCAATTAAAAAGGGAGAAAGCCTGAGCGCAGAAATTTCCGCTCGCTATTATTTCGATGCCCCAGCAAGTGACTTAAATATCAGTTGGGCACTTTATGATGACAACGGTTATTTCCGCTTGCCGGGCTATCGTGTTGGTGAACTAAATCTTGGCTGGTTGCGTGGTGAGTATGATAATTATGGGTATTTTGGCGGACGTCTCGCTGAAGGCGAAGGTATAACCAACGCCGAAGGTTTTCTCAAACTTAATTTGGATACGCTGGATATTGCAGATGGAACGCGCGAACTCACCCTCGAGATCACTGCCCAGGATGAAAGCGGACAGCAGATCAGCGCACGCACGAGTACGCTCGCACATCCTGAAACATCTTATATTGGATTACGCCCCGATCTCTGGGTTGGGCGTGAAGAGACAGAAATGGGCTTCGACGTTTTAACCGTTGATTGGCATACCGACCCGCTCGCTGCCCAAAACTTGCACGCCGATTTTCAACAAGTCACGTGGGAAAGACAGGATGCCGATAACGCTTACGACGCCCCAACCTATACACCTGTCTACACCCCTGTCAGTGATGTGGATTTGGTGACGGGCAACGACGGCGCGGCTCGCCTTTCTTTCACACCTCCCACGCCGGGGACTTATATCCTCGAAGTTAGCGGAGGAAATGCCTCCACGCAGGTCATGCTCTGGGTACGGGGCGCAGCGCAAGCGATTTGGCCCAACCTGCCAAATCAACATATCCGCCTGACAGCCGATAAAGATTCATATAATCCCGGCGACACGGCTGAGATATTCATCCCCAATCCCCTCGATGCGGCGACGCAAGCATTGGTCACCGTTGAGCGTGGCACGATTCATAAATCAGAGATCATCAACGTAGAGCCGGGCGGTGCGACTTATAGCCTGCCCCTTACAAATGAAGATGCGCCAACAGTCTACTTTTCTGCCATGCTTTTGGGCGGGCGGGATTTTCGTGTTGGCTACGCAGAAATCGAAGTTTCGGCTGCCGCACAAATTTTGAATGTGAATCTCACCTCCCAACCCTCGCGCTCAGAGCCGGGCGGGGAAGTCAATTTTGGCATCGTCGTGACCGATTCGCAGGGTGCGCCCGTGCAGGGAGAGTTCTCTCTGGCGGTCGTTGATCTGGCAGCCCTCGCTCTGGCAGACCCCAACTCGGAGCCGATCGAAACCGCTTTTTACGATAAAGCTCGCCTCGGCGTACGGACATCTATCTCAATGTCTGGCGATAGCGTCTACGGCATTTTCCTTGATTTTGGGGGCGGCAGAGGCGGCGGGGGCGGCGAGGATGTTTCTGTTGTACGCGATAATTTCCCTGATACGGCCTATTGGAACGCAGAAATTATTACCGATATAAATGGGCAGGCGCAGGTGAGCGTGGTCTTGCCCGATAACCTGACCACCTGGCATGTTGATCTGCGCGGTCTTACAAAAGATACCCGTGTTGGCAGCGCAGAGATGCAAGTGGTCAGCACAAAAGATGTGCTCATTCGCCCTGTCACACCGCGCTTTTTGGTCGTTGGTGACCATGTTGAGATGGCAGCCATCGTTCATAATAATACCGCTGGAGAATTGAGCGGGCGTGTCACCCTTCAGGCAATTGGCTTTTTGCTGGATGATGCGAATATGATCGAGCAGCAGGTTACTGTGCCCGCAGGTGGGCGTGTTAAAGTCTCGTGGTGGGGCGTGGCGCAAGATGCCGAAGTAGCCGAATTGCTCTTCAACTCTGTGCTTGGCAATTATCAGGATATTACGCGCCCAAGTTGGGGCTCCTTGCCGATTTTGCGTTATACCTCGCCCCAATCTTTTGTTAGTGCGGGTACACTCGAAACAGAGAGCACGTTAACGGAATCCATTTCTTTGCCACGCAGTTTTATCCCTAGCGGAGGCAAGTTGGATGTCACGCTCGACCCATCGCTGGTGGCAGCGATCCTTGACGGGCTGGAGGCGATCCCCGCACCAGCGTCCACATCCAGCAATGAGGCAATCCTGTCTTATCTTTTGCCAAATCTCGCCGCATATAAAGCCTTGCAATCGGCAAATCTTAACGATGCTGATTTGGAAGCGCGTCTTAATGCTGCCCTGAGAGATGGCGTGCGGCGGCTACTGAACAGTCAAAACGAAGATCATGGCTGGGGCTGGTACGCAACGCCGACCACAAATTGGACGGAGGGAATTGGTGCTTTGGCTTCACCGACGATAGGCGGGGGCGGTGACCTGAAAGGCGACCCTTATCTGACGGCATATATTTTATTTGGGCTTTGGCAGGTGCATGATGCGGGCGTGCCGGATGCGAATATCAACGAGACGGTTTTCATCAATGCCCGTGAATATTTGCATACCGCTTCGCTGCCTTATATCGCGGGGGTGAATTTGGCGACCTGGGAAAAAGACCGTTTGGCATTTATTCAATATGTGATGCAGATGACGGGCGGTGCGGATGCAGTTGCGGTGGATCAATTGGATTTGTGGCGCGAGGAACTCAGCCCCTGGGCGCAAGCCTTGCTCGCCCTGACCCTGGAATCTCGGACAGCGGGAGACGCGCGTGCCTCGAGCTTGCTTGCCAATCTGGAGAGTTCTGCCCGCCGAAGCGCGAGTGGCGCACACTGGGAAAGTGATGCCACTTCGTGGAGAAATCCTGGCACCCCCAACTACACCACCGCGACGATCATCTACGCCCTCGCTCAATTTGATGCGACCAATCCGCTCGTGAATGATGCCGTGCGCTACTTGAGCGCGCATCGGAATATTCACGGCTACTGGCATTCGACTTATGAAAGTGCCTGGTCACTTTTGGCCTTGACCGAAGTAGCGAAAAACGCGAATGAATTTAACGCCAGCTTTACTTATTTTGCTGACCTGAACGGCGATATGCTTGCCAGCGGGCAAGCGAACGCCCTCACCCCCGTCACGACCACCACACTTTTGGACGGGCTGCAATTGGCCTTACCGAATGCGCTCAATATCACTCGTGGGGAAGGCGTTGGCAGGCTCTATTATCGAGCCGCTCTCTTCGCCGACCGCGCCGCCGAGACCGCGCCCGCGCTCAACCAGGGCATGGAAGTTTCCCGCATTTATTACGACGCAGATTGCGAAAAAGATTGCCCTCCGCTCGATGGCGCAAAACTGACCCCCGGAGCAAGAGTAAAGGTGCAGATCACCTTGAGCATCGCGGATGATAGCTATTACCTGATGCTTGAAGACCATATCCCCGCCGGAGCGGAGATTCTCAACCAGCAACTAAAAACATCTCAACTCGGTGTGGACGCAGATAGCGTACAGCTATATGACCCTGATAATCCCTTCGCGGATGGTTGGGGCTGGTGGTACTTCTCCGCCCCGCAAATCGGTGACGAAAATATCCGATGGGCAGCAGATTATCTCCCCGCCGGGACTTATGTGCTCAGCTATACCATCATCCCTTTGCAGGCGGGAGAATATCGTGTTTTGCCCGCTCATGCCTGGCAGAGCTACTTCCCCGAAGTGCAGGGTGCAAGCGCGGGTGAGCTTTTTGTGGTGAGGGAGTGAGCATTATTATTTGATATTACGCAGTTGAACACTTTGGCAGACTTTGGGGCTGCCCTCACCCTCCGCCCTCTCCCAAGGGGAGAGGGGACTTAATCCCTTCTCCCCTTGGGAGAAGGTTAGGATGAGGGAAAATGACAGCCTGTTTTGCCCATTGCATACCATCAGATCGGAAATTCGTAAGGGCGACCCTTTGTCCTGTACAAAAAAACCGTTTTTTCTATCAATATTTTGGCAATAACAAAGATTTTCCTTTATCCAAAACGGGTCGCCCCAACAAAATCAAAAAGTTGAATTACTAAAAGAACTCCGAGAATTTCTCTCGGAGTTCTTTTTCTATATCCATGCAGTTCTGTGTCATCGTATTCTTTACCCTCTGCTCATTCGCTCCGCTAGGGCATCCCCCCATCCTAGCCTTCCCCCAAGGTGGGGGAAGGGACAAGTCTCGCAAGCGAGACACATTCTCCCCCGCTTGTCGGGGGAGTTAGAGGGGGCCACTATTTCAACGCCCCCTCCAACGCCTCCACCTCCCCATCTCGACGATGATAGCCGATCTCGGCCACCATTGTTTTTGCCTTTTCCCATGCCTCGCGTGCCTGCTCTTTTTCACCCATTGCCAAATACAAACGCGCATACTCCAGATGACAATCAGCCTCGAAGAGACGCATCCCACCGCGGGTGGCGATGGTGAAGGCTTCATCCAGATCAGCCTGTGCTCTTTTGTATTCTTTCATCACCCGTCGCAACTCGGCGCGAGCCAACAGGCCATGTGGAATATAAGATTGATCCCCTGCCTGCCGCAGATCAGTCACGGCCTGTTCGAGATGGGCAGCAGCTTGGGTGTAATCTGGCTTCTTCGCTTCTTGCTCCTGCATGAGATGGGCGCGGCCGAGAGAGAGAGCTTCTAACGCAATATCAAGAGGTGAATCTCTTGGCTGACGCCATTCAAATAACTTTGCTATGCGACGCTGTACTTCGCTGAATTCGCCCTGCCTGAGAAGTAAATCGCAATATCGAAAACCTCGTACTGAGTAGAGTAAGGAAAACTCTGGCTGCTTTTCCTTTAGGATCCCCTCCGCCTCACAGAAGAGGGTTTCGGCCTCATCCAATTGCCCGGCGGAATAAAGAGTATAGGCGAGTACGGTTCGATTATCTATCCGATCAAATTCATCACCACCGTGGTCGGCCAGCTCCACGCTCTGGCGGGCGGATTCCAGTGCTTGCCGAAGGTCGCCGCTGTTCAGGTAGAGTTCGCTCAGATTGCTGGCTTGCTTGGCGGCATTTTTCCAATCTTCTCCTACAATATCCATTTCCAGTCCAGCTTGCATGGGTTGGGTGGCTTCCGTAAGACGGCTCAGAGCGTGTAGATATAAACCTGCTTGATTTAAGATAAAACTTTGCCCAGCTTCAGCGATGGTTGATACAGGTTTGTGCCAAAGGGTTTCAAAGAAACTGGAGAGAGCTGCTAAGTCAGAGCCAAATGAGCCAAGTTGTTTCCAACTATAGTGCTCATTTGTTCGAAGCACTTGCGCATAATATACTTGTCTAAGAGCTTCTTCGTGTCTCCCAGCCTGACAACCATGTGCAACTGCTGCAAAGAGTGGTGCCATCTCTTCCAGCGTGTCGGGTAGTTCTTTTGCGCTATCTTTATAAAATTCGTAAAGGCGGCTGTGGGCTTCGCGCCAGGCTGCAGGGTTTTCAGCTTTGAGCCGCTCGCCAAAGTGCTCGCGGAGGAGGGGGTGGCAGTCGAGGGTCTTGGGTTCGGCGGGGTCGGGTGGGGCTAAAAGATACGTTTCGTACAGGCTTTCGAGGGCAAATTGCCAATTGGCACCTGAAAGCTTTTGTAGTTTTTCGGTCAGTCCGTCAATGGGTGGTTCTGCGCGCAAGGCTTCAATGGCGCCAGCCTCTGCTGGGCGGTCGAAGAGCCCCATCAGGCGTAGAATATCCAGTTCTGGTTTTTCTACAAACCATTTTTCGTAAGATTCCATCACGCGGCGTGCGTGTGCACCTTGTTTGCGCTCATCGGTTAATTTCGGTATTTCATCGCGCAATCGAATATCACCAGCATGTACCACACGCAGGTAGCTGCCCAAGAGCGTTAGTGCCAGGGCGTGACCACCGAAGTCTTTTGCGGCTTCTTCCCGTTCGGTCTCTGTGCCATCCACCTTGAGAAATTCGAGATATTCTGCCCCAGATTCTGGCGAGAGATTTTCAAGATCAACTTCTACCACAGAATGATTGTGCATATCTCGTAAATCAGTGACGGCTAAGCGCGTTGAAATGACGACCAAGCCCGGGTTATGACGTGCCAATTCACGCAGCAGGGTTTTTAATGCGGGGTCTTTCAAGACACCTGTTTCTACAGGTGGCGGGGTTTGTAATGGCTCGAGGCCGTCCAAAATCAGCAACGTTCTTTCTTCCTTAATTAATTCTGCTAAACGTTCGCCTTTATCCCAAGCAGAAGCACTGCTATCTGCCATTTCAGGGTCGCCAAACCAGCATAAGGCAGCAACGATGAATTGGTCAGCCGAAACCTGGCGTCCCTCGGCAGCACCCTGACTGTAAAATGACCAACCGAAAACCCGTTCCGCGCCGCCGAAACTCTCACCCAATTCAGAGAGCCATTTATTGACCAGTGCGCTCTTGCCAACACCGCCCCAAGCGACCAAAGACAGGATATTGATCTTCGGGTTTTGCCAAGTTTCGGTCAGCATCTCAAGTCGCTTTTTGCGACCGAAAAGGTCAGCGCCTGTGACAGGGAGTTTTGCGAGGGAGACTTTTATATTTTGAAAATCTGGTTTTCTTTCACGCTGGGGCAGTTCTTTGAGTCTGCCAAGTTCTGATTTCTCCGTACGCGGCTGATTTGTCAGACGGCGATATAAATCTTCATAACCATCTGATGTTTCAACGCGGTAGTGGGTCGCGCCTTGCACAGGTGTTGGGATGTGTTTGAATTGGCAATCGTCGAAAAGTACAGGAATGAAACGCGTGTTTTCAGAGTCATTGACATAGATATGCTGATAAATAAGATTACCTTCCCACTTAACCCCTTGCCCTCTACCGGCTTCTTCTTCACCCATTACGCGTTTGAAATAGGTTTCTGTGCAAACCATGAGCACAAAATCAGCTGAGCGAATATTTTGATCCATCCAACGTGGCCAGCCTTCTTTGGGCGAAGTCTCGTACTGGTCAAGGATGCAATCAATGCCCTCCGAACGCAATTTGTCTGAAAGTTTCAAAACGCGGTCGGTGTGTTCGGGTGAGTCGTGGCTGTAGCTGATAAAAACAGTCGGGTTGGTCATGGCTTCCCTCAAGATAGGTGGCGATGCTTTTGTTTATCAGTATACAGAAAGGTAGGGGTGAAGGCAAGGTTTTTTTATGGAGATTTTCAATTGACTTATTCCATCAAGCAAACTAGTATAGATAATCTTTCATCATAGTCTTGGAAACCCTTATGCAACCCTCCACTCCAAACGAAATTGAATATCTGGCATCCGCCCGCGCCGGAGATTCAGAAGCCTTCACCGTGCTGGTTGAACCGCATCGCAAATCCCTGCTTCTTCACTGTTATCGGATGAGCGGCTCTCTCGACGATGCAGAAGATCTGGTGCAAGAAGCCTTTCTGCGCGCCTGGCATAAGATCAATGCTTATGGGGGGCAGGGGGCGTTTAAAAATTGGCTTTATGTGATCGCAACTCGTCTTTGGTTGGATGAAGTACGCAAATGCAAGAAACGAGTCTTGCTTCCACTAGATGGAAATCCGGCTGACCCCAATCTTCCTCCGCTACCGCCCACATCCCCAGAAGCTTGGCTGGATCCTCTGCCTGGTTCCTGGTTAACCAGCATCGATCCACCCCCTGAATCTTCTTATGAAAGACGCGAATCGATTTCTCTGGCTTTTATGACTGCCCTTCAAAAACTGAATGCACGTCAACGCATCGTTTTGATCTTGCGCAAAGTCTATAATTGGAGGGCAGAGGAAGTCGCAGATGCGCTCGGCCTGACCGTCGACTCGGTCAATAATCTTTTATATCGGGCACGCAAGAAGATAAAAATCCTTCAATATGAAGAAACGCCCGCCCCAAAAGAAAATCTGGATCTCTTCGTCAATGCTTGGGAATCTGGAGATGTTCACTCCCTGATCGATCTTCTGCACGAAAAGGCAACCTTCGCCATGCCCCCGATGCACGTTTGGTATCAAGGGCGTGACTCCATTCAAATCGCACTACAGAATTTTGTCTTCATGGCGGGTGTTGCCTGGAAGCTGGTCCCCACCACAGCAAACGACCGTCCCGCTTTTGGAGTTTATCAGCAAGCAGGAGATACTCAATCCTATCAGGCATTTGGTTTGATTTTGCCAGTTTATGGTGACGGAAAGATCACAGAAATAACAGCCTTCTTATCCCCAGAATATATCAGCCGCTTTGGTTTACCAGAAAGCTTATCCTCCTAAGTAACAAAAAAGGATTTCCCGTTAAGGAAATCCTTTTTTGCGCTTAAAACGATGCTAATTACATCTTTGCTTCGTTATACCCATCAATGGCAAGAACAGTATTGGCAACAAAAACTGCCCCAAACATGATCGGGTACAAAGTAGGTGCTGCTACTTTCAACTGTAATTCCACATAGGTCAGGGCCAGGGCAGCCAAGGTCAGACCGAGTCCGGTCAACTTACGGTTGCCAATATATAATGTACCTAATCCCATAAAGAAGAAATTCAGTACAGCAGCGATCCAAGGGTTCTTTTTCATTTTCTTACTCCTTATAATAGTTGATTTATAGTTAAGACGAAAAAGACCTCGGAAACTTCTCACTTTTGCTAAAATTGATCAAAACTACTCATCAACCTGCAAAAAAAAAGAGATATGTGGCTAAAAAACTTTTTCTGCTTCAATACTTTGCTTTAAGACTTGTCTGGAGTAGAGAATGAGTCTGAATCAAAAAGATGGTCTTGCGTATCAAAGAACGCAAGACCATCTCGTTTTAAAAAGAAAACTTACCTTAGCGTTGGCATAAATTCTCCTTTTGGTTGGGAAAATTACTTTTTCTTTTTCATCTTCACCCAAAGGGGTTTTGGCTTGATCTTTTCGAGCAGGTCGGCGTGTTTTTTCTTCTTTTTTGACTTGGTATTCGACTTAAGCACTCTAACGTGCATATCTTTTTTGATAAGACATTGACAAGAAAGGCGATATTTGCCCAAAGCGTCTTTGTCTTTGAGCTTGGCACGCTCTGCCTTGGTCATCTTTTTGGGCTCACCGTCAATAAATTCCACACGACAGTCACAACACTTCGCTTTTCCATCGCACGAGTAGCGTGGATTGCCGCCATGTTCAACGAGCGCATTGAGCAATTTTAGCCCCTTAGGAACTTCAAAACTTCCTACATTTTCTATGGTTAATTTTGGCATTCTTTTCTCCTTATAAAAACTTTGGCTCATTTAATATAAAAGAGTGCAAAGGCGACACAAATATCGCACCACACGCTGTAGTGCAAGACCTATCTTACCTTTCGCACACTTCTTAACTAATCAGCCAAAACTTGATGAATTCTACATCACTATTGTCAAAAAATCGAAATCCCCGTCAATGTCGTAAATAATTCTAAGGCTTTTGTGCCTGCCAGAGAATTTCCTGTTTCATTTAATCCTGGTGACCAAACACAGACGCTAAACTTGCCTGGCATGACGGCTAAAATCCCACCGCGGACTCCGCTCTTCCCCGGCAAGCCAACTCTATAGGCAAAGTCGCCAACTGAATCATAAGTGCCACACGTAAGCATCAGCGATTTGATATATTTTGCCTGATTGGGGGCAACAATTTTCTCATTATTCCATGGCAGTTTGCCTTTGTTGGCGAGAAAAATGCCCGCGTGTGCTAGCTCTGTGCAAGTCATGGCAATAGAGCAATGATGAAAATAAGCATTGAGTACATTTTCGGGGGCGTTTTTCAAATTACCAAAACTTTTTATGAAATTCGCCAAAGCGATATTAAGATAGCCCGTTTCTTTTTCGGAGCGCGCCACATTTAAATCAAAGACTATATTCTTGTTATTGGCTAATTTTTGTATGAATGCCAAAAGGGTCTCGTGTGCGTTATCAAGATGTGAGAGAATCATATCGGTAATAACCAATGCCCCTGCGTTGATAAAGGGATTGCGCGGAATTCCCTGTTCGTACTCCAGTTGTACGAGAGAATTAAAAGCTGTCCCCGATGGCTCTCGCCCAACGCGTTTCCAAATAGCATCACCTTCAAGTCGCATCGCGAGAGTGAGTGCAAAAACTTTCGAAATACTCTGAATAGAAAACTTCTCTGTCGCATCACCAATTTGAAAGGTCTCGCCTTCGCTGGTGAGGACTGCCATCCCGAATTTCTTGGGTGAAATATGTGCTAATTCGGGGATATAGTCGGCGACATGACTTTTTGCGAGCAAAGGCTGAACTTCAGCGTGGATTTCTTCTAAGATTTTTTGGTAATTCATTGGCAGTTACTCGTCTTTTGCTGGTTATCTGATGTTTTTCAAATACGAAGGGCACAAAGATGCACAAAGAAAGAGCTAAATAATTGAGTTTTTCCTTTGTGTTTAGGAGAGAATTTAGAGTTTTCTTGGTCAACTGACACTTTTTGTTAAATTCCGTAAAACTTCACTCAAAACATCGACCGCTTTTCTGTATTCTTCTAAAGAAATATGCTCATTTGGCGTATGGTCAAGGTTCGAATCGCCAGGTCCATACACGACTGCTGGGCATCCCCAAACTGGCGCGACGATGTTTACATCCGCTGTGCCAGTCTTGACGACGAATCCAGGTTTTCCACCTGTAGCGCGGATGCCTTTCAAGAAGGCGCGTACAAGGGGTGTGTTTCGCTCAGCACGATAGGCGGGGATGGCAAATCCGCTCCGTTCTATGCTTTCGGGCGCGGCTAATTCTTCTAGTTTTGTGTACCAATCATCGGGAGAAATATCAACGGGCAAGCGTGCTCCAACCTGCAGGCTCGCCCATGTCTCGAAGCCATCATCGCCTGAAGAGAGTCCACGTAGTGAGACCAAAATCTGCTCGAAGGCGCGTTTTTTATCGGTATTGACCTCATCTGCCCACGCTTGCACACGCCCCCAAACCGCAAACGCGGCTTCGGATGCAGTCTCATCTGCGCGTGCTGAGTGCGCCATCTCGCGCCGCGCGGTCACTTGTGTGTGTGCGCTGCCTTTGTAGCCCAAAGTGATTCTATCCCAACGGGATGGTTCTCCTATAATCGTAAAATCAGGGCGATATTTGTCGACGATGTGCCGCGCCCCAACAGATTCTCGTTCTTCATCAATTGCGCCGATGACGACCATCTGCCAGCCACGCACCTGACCCAAACTTGCTACCGCGTCAACAAACGTGGATAGTGGTCCCTTGGCATCTACCGATCCGCGTCCGTAGAAAGTATCGCCTTCGATGCGCGTCTTAATTTCGCCCGGCACCGTATCAATATGCCCCAACAAAACGATTTGCTTCTCGCCCTCGCCCATCACGCCGATTGCGTTCCCAACTTCATCTTTGTAGGCTTTCGTGAAGCCCAAATCTTTCATCCGTTGAATGAGATAGTCTACAGCGGAAGTTTCTTCACCTGAGGGGCTGTAATGTTTGACAAGTTCGATGAGGGTGGTGGCTTTTTCTGTATTTGTCATATTTTTTACCACAGAGAGCACAGAGCTCACGGAGTTTCTTTGAGAAAAAAGAGAAAACCATTTTTAAGCTTTTCTCTGTGGTCTTTGTGAACTCTGTGGTGAATGCTTTACTCTAAAATTTCCTTCAGAGCCACAATAACTTCATCAATTTGCTCTTTCTCAATAACAAGCGGTGGTAAGAAGCGGATGACGGTCATTCCGGCAGGGAGGGCAAGGATGCCACGCTCGGTGAGGGCGGCGAGGTAGGGGGCAACCTTTTTCTTGATTTCGATACCGAGCATCAGTCCCATGCCACGCACGCCACGCACAAGCGGAGATTCAATCTTTTGCAACTCCGCGAGGAAATATGCACCCAGCTCCGCGGCACGCTCGGGGAGTTTCTCATCCACGAGGGCGTTTAAGGCTGCCAATGATGCCGCCGCTGCGAGGGGATTTCCGCCAAAGGTTGAGCCGTGAATGCCTTTGCTAAGTTCGGCTACGCGCTCGCCGAGCAAGGTTGCGCCCATCGGCACGCCGCCAGCCATGGATTTGGCAACGGTCATAATATCGGGGCTGAGATCATAATGGTTGATGGCGAACATTTTCCCCGTGCGCCCAAATCCGGTTTGGATTTCATCCATAATCAGCAACGCACCACGCTCACGGCAGAGTTCTTGTGCGCCGAGCAAATACTCCGCATCGCCGGGATAGACCCCGCCTTCGCCTTGTACGGCTTCGAGAATGACTGCGGCTGTATTTTCATCTATTGCAGCATCCAGTCTTTCAAGTTTGTTGTAGGGGACATGTTTAATGCCCGGAATTAAGGGTTGGAAAGGCGAGCGATATTTTTTATTCCATGTTGCGGAGAGCGCGCCCATACTGCGACCATGAAATCCGCGCATCGTAGCGATGATTTCTGTCCGCTTGGTGCTGAAACGAGCGAATTTGAAAGCCGCTTCGACCGCTTCTGTCCCCGAGTTGGAGAGAAAAGCCCGATCCATGTCTTCGGGGGCTAAACCGGTCAGCTTTTTCAGCAAAGCCGCACGGGTATCGTTATAGAACATCTCCGGAACAGAGATAATTTTCTGCGCCTGTTCGCTAATCGCCGCCACAACTTTGGGATGCGCGTGTCCGAGATTTGCCGCCCCCTGACCGCCAACGCAGTCAATATAAGCATTGCCTTGATCGTCGTAGAGGGTCGCGCCTTCGCCGCGCACGATGGTTAAATCTCGTTTGGCATAGACACCAGATGTATGAGTGTTTTCTATCGTTTGAGTATTTGACATAATTAGTTTCCTGTTTTTTCTCACCACGAAGGACACAAGGGAACACGAAGGAAAAACAGTTTTTGCTTTTACTTTGTGTCTCTTTGTGCTCTTTGTGGTTAAAAATCACTTGATGATCGTTCCATTTCCATCCAACGCATTAGAAATAGGATTTTCAATGCGCCCATCAGCGATGATGACTTGCCCAACGCCGCCATTCAGAGCTTCTTGCGCGCCCAAAACCTTTTTCTTCATTCTGCCTTGCGCGTATTCGATGGCTTTCTCTAAGTCTGCGATAGGGATTTCTTTAATCAAGCTGCTTTCGTCTGGGAAATCTCGCATTAAGCCAGGGACGGCTGTTAAAAGAAGCAAAGAATCCGCATCCAGAGCAGCGGCGACTTCGGCGGCAGCACGGTCTGCATCTACGTTGAGGGCTTCGCCTTTTTCGCTAAGAGCCATTGGAGCAACGACGGGGGTGTAGCCAGCGTCCAGAAGGGTTTGGAGCAGCGAGACATTCACTTCTTCGATTTTGCCCGTGTAATCATCTCGCAGGATTTTCTTTTTCCCATTTTCGATGATGCGAATGGCGGCTTTACGTTTTGCTTTGAGCAGACCACCGTCTACGCCACATAAACCGAGGGCATTTACACCGAGCATTTGGAGTTGCTCAACGAGAAAAGTGTTCACTTTCCCGTTGACTGCCATCGCAAAAACTTCGAGGGTTTCACGGTTGGTATAGCGGGATGTATATCCCGATGGCGAGGTCACAAAGCGGGGCGGTTTGCCGACAGCTTCGCCGAGCGCGTTTGCTTCTGCCGAGCCGCCGTGTACCAAAATTAGTTTTTGCCCATTGGCGAGCATTTTGGCAACGTCTTGCGAGATGGCGGAGAAGTCTACGCCTTTGGTGCCGCCGAGTTTTACTACGATTGTTTTAGTAGTCATAAGTTCTCCAATTCAAATGCAGAATGATGAACGATGAATTAAAAACATTCTACATTCATCATTTTGGGTTTATCGTTTGTTGTTTTTCTTTGCAGTTTTGATGGATGAAACAAAAATCGCAATGAGTTCATCTGTCTCTTTTGCTAATCCGCCCATGCGTTCTTCGGGCATAATTTCTGCTTCGATGAGCAACTCTATCGAAAAAGCCGTTTCGTCCAGTTCTTGTAAACTGCCTTCCATTTTGCTAATGAAATCTCGTGGGGATTTGGCTCGACTTGCTTCACGGTATTGTGCGCCAACTGAAGTCCCACTTCGCAAAACTTGTCTGCCAATCACGCTGGCTTCACCGCCTTTAGGCAAAGCTCTATACATGCGGATAATGCGTAAAGCAAAATCTTTCGTCCGAACACGAAGGGCTAAAGGTTTTTCGGTGGTAGTCATATTCTCTCCTCATTCAGGTTCTGCTTTTAATTCATCATTCCGCATTCATCGTTCATCATTTTTATATCGGGTGAAGTCCCATAAACTCCAACCCCAGCGTCTCTTCAAATCCGAGCATCACATTCATGCTCTGCACCGCCGAGCCAGACGCGCCTTTCATCAGGTTGTCGATGGCGCAAATTGAGATGACGTGTCCCGTTTTGGGATTTAGGTCGAAGCCGAGATCGGCGTAGTTGGAGCCAGCCAGGATTTTCGGTTCGGGGACACGGTAGATGCCCCGCCTTTCTTTCACGATGCGTAAAAATGGATTTTGGGATGCAGCCAAACGATACGCTTTCCATAAATCTTTGAGTGCGACCCCATCTTTTACCGTCCCGTGGACAGTTGCCAATGCGCCACGCACGAGTCCGACAGATGTCATCGTTAAAGTAACATCTGCCAAGCCCGATTCTTGGATTACTTCAGCGGTGTGACGGTGTCCGTAAGCTTTATAGGTGCGGACGGTGCTGCTCCGTTCGGGGTGATGTGAGCCGGGATTTACCGACGCCCCACCCTCGGATGAACCGACCTTGAGTTCGGCGATTATCGGTTTCTGCTCATCTAATAATCCAGCGTTGACCAGCGGGAGCAAGCCCAAATTCACGGCTGTCGCGTTGCATCCCACGCCGCTGACGTATTTGGCAGTCTTCAATTTATCCCGATAAAGCTCGGGCAATCCGTAGGTAAATTTATCCAGCCAATCGGGGGTGGCATGTTTCTCTCCGTACCACTGCTGATAGAAATCGGCATCCCGCAGACGAAAATCTGCCGAAAGATCGACGATATGCTCGGCAACGGCGGCGTATTTTTCGATATTATGCTGTGCCTGCCCGTGCGGGAGGGCGAGAAAAAGGACATCGGTGGGGATGAGTTCGGCGGGATCGCTGAACTTGAGCGTGGTCTGCTTGCGGAAGTTGGGATGCGTCTGATAGAGATACTCGCCCAGCTTTTGGCGTGATGTTGCTTGGACAATTTCGACTTTGGGATGAGCGATGAGCAGGCGCAGAAGCTCTCCGCCGGTGTAGCCAGATGCGCCGATGATTGAGGCTTTGATCATAATAACTCCAATTTTGAATGTAGAATGCAGAATGATGAATTAATGGTTGAGAGCGGCGGTTGAGTAGTCCCGAATTCTTTTAGAGGGACGTATCGAAACCAAAGCGGGGGAATTTCAGAATGCCGCTTTGGTTTCGATAAGACGAAGTGCATCGCCTACTCAACCGCCGCTGGTTCTGTTTTTATTCTGCATTCATCGTTCATCATTCTACATTTATAGTACTTGAATTTCTCCGCGCGCCACCTTCATCAAATAATCCACAATCAAGCTGGGAATATCAACGCCCGTTGTCGGGGCGGCGGTGTGGAATTCCATCGTGTGGTTGATTTCGTTGACTTGGTAGCCGTGATCGGGATGCTCAATTACATCCACGGCAAGGAGACCGCCACCAACAGCGATGGCTGCATCACGAGAAATTTTGACAAGTTCGGGCGTGAGCGGGCAGATTTCGCCAGAGCCGCCGCGCGCGGTATTTGTGATCCAATGCGGGGAATGGCGGTACATGGCGGCAATCGGCTCATCATTGACGACTAGAACGCGGATGTCTCGACCAGGTTTATTGATGAATTCTTGAATATAAAAAATCGAATGTTCGTAAGAGCCTAGCACATTTTTGTGCTCGAGAACGGCTTCGGCGGCATCGCGGTCGTTGATTTTTGCGAGCAAACGTCCCCACGAGCCGACCATCGGTTTTAGCACAACGGGATAGCCCATCTCTTCGATGGCGGTCAGCGCGGAGGCGGGGGTATAGGCAACGCGCGTCTCAGGTTGCGGGACATTTGCGCTCGACAACGCGGTGACGGTAGCGAGTTTATTGCCGCAAACTTCGGCGACTTTGGCGGTATTCACAGTCGGGATGCCCCAAGCGTTAAGAATCCGCGTGGAATAAAGTCCGCGCGCGTAGCTGATACTGCGTTCGAGTACGGCATCGTATTTCAGCCACGGCTCAGGATTATTCATGTCGAATGAAAATTTACGGTCGTCGAGACGGTCGTAGTCGATGCCAAGTTGCTCAAGAACAGCGAAAATCCATTTTTCTTCGACGCGCACACGGGAGTAGAGGACTCCGATTTTGGGTTGTTTTTTCATAGTCTCTCCAGTGAATCAGGAAACCAGTAAATCAGGGAGCAGGAAAACTGGTCTACTGATTCCTGATTTACTGATACCTAGTCTACTGATACCTGATTCCTATTCTCCCCAGTCTTCCTCTTCCATCGGCGCAAGCTCGACGGTAACGGGATCAAGAGACGTAACTTCAAGGTCAACGCCGCAATCGGGGCAGACGATGATTTCGTTTTCTTCGGTGCTGGCTTCGAGTTCGAGTTCGGCGGCACATTCGGGGCAAGTTGCTTTGGACATGGGTTTTTCTCCTTAGTTGAATAATTGGTTTTATTTTTTTCTCACCACAAAGAGTACAAAGGGACACGAAGGAAAAACCTTTAGTTTTGTTTTTACCTTTGTGATTCTTAGTGTCCTTTGTGGTGAAAAATCAGTTCTTTAGTTCTTCCTTCGCTCGCTCAATCTGCGCTTTCACCGCATCGGGAGCCGTGCCCCCAATCGCGGCTCTTTTCGCAATGGACGCTCGTGCGTCGTAGACTTCATAAACTTTCTCATCAAAAACAGCGTTAATTTCTTTATACTCTGCCAAAGTAAGTGCATCGAGCGATTTTTCTTTCGTAATCCCCGCCCGCACAACTTCTCCGCTGATGGCATGCGCCTCGCGGAAAGGCACGCCCCGCTCCACCAAATAATCGGCGAGATCGGTTGCCATCATGCTGGCATCAATCGAGGCTTCCATTCGAGCGGGTTTCACGGTCAGCGTTCGCAATGCGCCAGCGATTACGGGCAACATCGCAACCAGCGTGTCGAACGCCGCAAAAATGGGGATTTTATCTTCCTGCAAATCCTTGTCGTAGGTCGAGGGCAGCCCCTTCAGCGTCGCCATCAGCCCCATCAGGTAGCCGAGCAACGTCCCCGCTTTGCCCCGCGTCAACTCGAAGGGGTCGGCGTTTTTCTTTTGCGGCATCAGGCTCGAGCCGGTGCTGTAGGCATCGTCCAACTCGAAAAACCCAAATTCTGCGCTCGTAAACAAAACCACTTGCTCCGCCAATTTGCTCAAATGTGTCCCGATCAACGCTGCCACAAAAAGGAATTCAGCCGCAAAATCTCGGTTCGATACAGCATCCAAGCTGTTGAAAGATGGCACATCAAAGCCTAATGATTCAGATAGGGCGATTCTGTCAATCGGATAGGGACATCCAGCCAATGCGCCAGAACCGAGCGGCAGGATACCGACACGGCGGGACAATTCTTGAAGTCTGGCTTGGTCCCGTTTAAGGGGCGGATAATGTGAGAGAAACCACTGCCCGAGGGTGATCGGTTGCGCCCGTTGCAGATGCGTGTACCCGGGCATGATCGTGTCGTAATCTTTTTCTGCTCTCTCGACCAATGCGGATTGCAAATCCGCTAGAGCAGAATCTAGGGCGGGGATATGATCGAGTATCCACAGTCGAAAATCGGTGGCGACTTGATCGTTGCGGCTGCGTCCCGTATGCAGTTTGCCGGAAAGCGCACCGATAATCTCGCCGAGGCGACGTTCAACAGCCGAGTGGATGTCTTCGTCGTCGGATTTAACGGTAAATGTTTGAGACAGAAACTCTTCTTTTATTTGCAGCAAGCCAGTCTGAATTTGGGCGTGTTCCGCCGAGTCCAATATCCCAGCTTTGTAAATAGCTTCTGCCCAGGCGATACTCCCGCGCACATCCTGATCTGCCATCCGAATATCAAAAGAAATGGATGCGTTGAGGGCAAAGGCTTGCTCATTGGTTTTGTTGGCGAAACGTCCGTGCCAGAGGGGTTGGTTGGTCATATTCTTATCTCCTTGTAGTAGCGACTTTAGTCGCTAAGGGCTGAAGCCCTTACTACGAGGTTAGTCTCTTTTAAAACGTGAATAATCCGGCTTCGGCATATCCATCCCCGAAGTCGGCAATTTATTGAGCGCACGCACCTTGAGGGGCAATCCAAATATATTGATGAAGCCCTCGGCATCGGATTGGTCGTAAACATCTTCCTGCCCGAAGGTGGCGAAATCTTCGCGGTAGAGGGTGAAGGGGCTTTTGCGCCCAACTGTGATGATATTGCCCTTATAAAGTTTTAGGCGAACAGTGCCCGTGACGGGACCTTGCGTGCTATCCACGAAGGCGTCGATGGCTTCTTTGAGCGGGGAGAACCAAAGCCCGTCGTAAACGAGTTCGGCATATTTGAGGGCGATGACATCTTTATATTGGGTCGTGGCGCGATCTAGGACGAGGGACTCGAGGTCTTGGTGGGCTGCCATCAGAATTGTGCCGCCGGGGGTTTCGTAAACACCGTGCGACTTCATGCCAACGAGACGGCTCTCAACGAGATCGGTGCGCCCGATTCCATGCACGCCGCCGATGGTGTTGAGTTTTGTGATGAGTTGGGCGGGGGTAAGCTTTTCGCCGTTGAGGGAAATTGGATGACCTGAATCAAATTCAATTTCGACATATTCGGCTTTTTCAGGGGCATTTTCTGGCGAGGCAGAGAGCAAATACATTTCTTCGTTCGGCTCTACCCAAGTTTCTTCGAGGTCACCGCCTTCATGGGAGATATGCCAGAGATTGCGGTCACGGCTGTAGATAGATTTCTTCGTATTAGGAACGGGGATTCCGCGTTCTGCGGCATAATCCAGCGCATCTTCGCGGGAACGGATATCCCATTCGCGCCACGGAGCAATGACAGATAGGCGAGGGTCGAGAGCCATGACAGTTAATTCAAAACGAACTTGATCGTTGCCTTTGCCCGTTGCACCGTGAGCAATTGCTTGCGCGCCGACTTCATGAGCAACGTCTACGAGATGTTTGGCAATGATCGGGCGAGCGATTGATGTACCGAGCAAATACTTGCGTTCGTAAATCGCGCCGGAGCGAAGATAGGGGATAATATAATCGCTGGCAAATTCTTCGGTCATATCGTGAACGATGAGTTGGCTGGCTCCGCTGGCAAGGGCTTTTTCTTCCAGCCCATCTAATTCGGGGCCTTGTCCCACATCTGCGGTGAAACAGACGACTTCGCAGCCATAGTTTTCTTTCAACCAGGGCACGATGACGGATGTGTCTAATCCGCCAGAGTAGGCAAGGACGACTTTGGTGATGTCTTCAGGTTTTGGGGGCATACTTTCTCCTTATTAGTTGATGTGTCAGGTAGTTTGGGTGCGTATTTCGTGTTGCGTAAAACGTAAAAAATATTTAGGTTCGCTTTACTTTGGACGCTATTACGAAATACGCATTACGCAATAGGCTTTCAAAAGAAAAAGCCCGCCTTTTAGAAAGGTGGGCTTTTTTAATAAAAAAAGTGTTGATTGCTTTTGCTACTTATTCCAAGCGCAAATGCCCGACCTTCCGAAGGGAGGTAGAGGAGTATTTACGACGGGGACGACGAACAAT
>JABGOQ010000106.1 GCA_018645405.1 Anaerolineae bacterium
GAAGTCTCTCTTAGAAATATGAGTTTTTGTCTAATGGGGTATGACGCATCACAATTCATCGAATATACTCCTCTTTATTCAATGCAACTATTTACAGTGACGTAGAGCGTATCAGATTGGGCGGAGTTACCCGATGTGTCTACCGCAATCATATATATTTCCATCGTTCCGACGGTGTTCACCGGTCCGATGAGTGCCCAATGGCCAAGCCCGCCTTCCTGGAGAGTAACCTGTCCACTCTCTGCTCCACCGATATTCCAGTAGGCGACCACGCTACTGAGATCACCATCATGAGCGACCGCCGCAGCGACTACGGTAGCGCGTTCGTAACCTTCGCATACACCGCCTTCTGTCAGGATAAGATCAGGCGAAACCCCAATACTATAAAAACTGGGAGGCGTGGTGTCTGAGGGCGGAGGTTCTTCCGTGACTGTCAGCGGCGGGGCAGAGACTACGGCAACACCGGTTATGTCACCGCTAACATCCACCACTGCTCCTGAAATCCAGCAAGTTGTTCCGGGATTAATCACCCACCAACTACTGTCCGTGCTGCGGCCAGTAATTTCAGCGCTCTGTCCTTCAAGCAGGTTGGTGACGATGTCATACTCAAGGGAAGGGCCTCTGCGACAGTTGGCGTTCTGGGTCGCGTTGACCAGTGGCGCTATTGGATCGGAGGGCGCCATCTCAACTTCTTCTTGGTAATGACCGGGGCAACGTCCTCCAGGTTCATATATATTTGTTGCAAGTAGGGTTGAAGTTTCTGGTATTTCGGCTACCAAAGTGAACTGATGCTGACGATCTATGGTGTCGATTGGCTCAGTTATCTGAAGGCGCTTTTCTACCAATTGTGGAAGGGGTTCGGTGAGTACTTCCGCCACGCTCGCATCGATCCAAGTGGAATAGAGCGAGTAGCCCAATATGCCTTGAAGATTTCCGATACTAATATCTATGTATACAGTCTGATCGGGGCCGCATTCGATATGGGAGATTTTTGCAAATGTGGTTTCAGCAGATTCTGCAAATGGTGTGGTTGTCTCAGCCAAAAACAGGGCATCAGGCGTTGGCGTGGGGTCACTAGTTACTGTGACTCTGGCTGTTGCCACTACCCCGGGATTGCCGCTCTTATCTACGGTTTGCACTGAAATCAAGTAAGTTCCGGGGCCAGGTGGAGTCCATTCAATGCTGGCCTCACCAAGCCTGCTTCCATCCACTTTTACATTTGCAATGGAAGAACCGTCCACCTCGAATTTGAACCGGCTGATGCCATCACTGTCAGATGCATGGGCTTGAATGGTGAGTGGTGCAATCGGGACGATGGCGTTGTCAAGCGGCCAATCCAGCCAGGCTTGCGGCCCACTGGTTGGAACTCCACAGGCCGAAAGTATCAGCACCAAAAGAAATATTCCAAGAAATAAATAGGTTAGACGTCTCATAAATAACCTCACATCAAAAAGGATAAAGACCTATCTCCAATTCTCACCATCGTTCTTCTGCTCTTCTTCATCAAATATGCCAAAGGAGCGAAGAAAAGCCAAGATACGCTCGAAATCACCAAATCCCTCCCTTTGCTCGCTTTCCAGATGCTCAATATTGCCACGCCAAATTTGCTGGTCTATTGACCATTCGCGCCAAATACGAATAACAAAGGTATTTGTTGGATGGGAAAACTTGGGTTTTGGCATTACTCACCTGTGATATTGGCTGACATATCACAAAGTGTATCCCCTAGGTGTCAAAAAAGTGTCAAATTTTTGGAGAAGTGAGAAATTAATTGGCGGTTTTGTCTTTGGCGAAAGCGACTGCAATCTCTCGATGAGCAGGGATATTCTCTTGAAAAGAGTGCCGCAGAGCTTCATCACCGATTTTGGCAGCCCGCTCTTCTATCAGCGTATGCGCGCTAATCAGCATCTGACGGGCGTGTGTGTCTCCATTGGCGCACAATGCCTGGAAGCAGGTCAAATAAATACGCAATGGCTCATCTACCCCTTCGAGAGAATTTTTCTCTAAAAAACTCAGCATCTCTTCAAGATGAAGAGTGGCTTTAGCCAAATGACTTTGATCTAAGCAAACACGCAATATCCCACTCAGCGATTCCATTGCCAAATGCATTTCCTTTAGTTCGCGTCGTAGACCAACTGCCTTCTGGTAGGCTTCATAGGCATCATCGCTGCGCTCCAACGCTAATAACGCATGCCCCAAATGAGTCCAGGCGTAACCCTGGATGTGACGATCTCCGATTTCTTCAGCAATACACAAGGCTTCTTGAGCAAAGGTCAAGGCTAACTGGTGATCTCCCAAATGGTGGGCATGTAAACTGGCGTAAGCTAGCCCCCACCCCTCGCCGGTTCGATTCCCGATCTGACGGTAGACATCCAGTGCTTGGTCGTAACATTCACTGGCTTTCTCGTATGCTCCCAAGGAAAGATAAACATTCCCCAAGTTGAGCAGCGCATTCCCCTCGAAGAGACGATGTTTAATTTTTCGGGCGATGGCCAAAGCTTGTTGATGATCTTTTTTTGCTTGTATATATTCCCCTTGAGCTGCAGCAATTACTCCAAGATTGCCCAATACTAACCCCTCCCCTTTGGGGTTCCCCATTTTTTTATGAATATCTAGTGCGTCCTCGTAAAAAGATTTGGCGGCGATATTATCACCTTGCTCATTGGCGATTACCCCGAGATTGTTAAGCGCGGCACTCAAACCGCGTAGATCTTCGATTTGACGATATATTTGTGCTGCTTCTTCCAAGTTGTGGCGAGCCTTAGCGGTAATACCCAAATAATGAAAGCTCAATCCCAAACCATTTAGACAATAAGCCTCTAGCCAAGAAGCGCCTGCAGTGCGCGCTAGATTAAGACCTTGTTTGAATCTGGATTGAGCTTCTTTGAACTTCCCCTGCCGATTTAGTGCATTTCCCCAAATCATAAATCCTTCAGAAGCCAACAACTGCTGATTGGCTTTGGCTAAATTGATAACTGATTGTGCTGCATCCATAGCAACATCGTAATCGCTGGTTTCTCTGGCGAGTCTTGCTTGGCGGAGCATCACCTCAGCCTGCTCTTCTGTTGTCATATCTTGCACCAACTCCCACAGGGCTACCAAGTCATCTTGCTGGGCGTCGCGATTTCCTTGCGCATAATAGACATGTTCACGAGCTGATAGAAGCGCGTATCGCCCAGCTTGATCGGTGTCTGGGACCACTGTCAGGCCGCGGTTGTAATAAGTTACCGCATCCACGTTAGCGAATTGTTTCGCAGCCAGATTCCCGGCTTGAAGCAGATAATGGGCAGCTTTCCCCGCTAAAGATCGATCCAGATTCTGGGCTTGTAGATAATGATGAGCAAGCTCGCTCACTGTTTCATCCTGAGGGCTAAAATGCTTCTCCATTGCTATTGCAACCTGGGCATGGATATATTGACGGCGTTGGCGGGGGATCATAGAGTGAATAACTTCCTGGATTTTATGATGCCTAAAAGCATAATCTCGATTTGATATTCCTGTGCCCTCATCAATTACCTGATAGCGCAGCATTTCATCCAGGGCATCCAGAGTGATATCTTCATTCTGTGTCCAAGTCGCGACGAGCAAATCAAAATCGAACTCACGACCCAAGATCGCCGCAGTACGCAAGGCATCCTGGGTAGTCTCGCCCATTCGGTGGACACGAGCTTGGATGACTTCCTTGATGCTGGCAGGTAAAGGTAGCTCTCCTCGGCTGATACGGTCGAAATCGCCTTGCCAGGCACCTTCCTTCAGTGTGATTGTATTCATCTCGAAGAGTGCTTTGATGATTTCTACCAGGAAGAAAGGATTTCCCTCTGTTTCCCTGTTCAGCCTTCGAGTCAGGGGGATGATCGCCTTATCTCTTCCAGACATCTCATAAAGGAACTGTTCAACAGCTACGTCCGACAGAGGCAAGAGTTGAAACGGAAGTGCCATTCCATCCCTTTGGAGTTGCCGCTGGAATGCCCTTAGAGGATGCTGTCTTTCGAGAGACTCTGGACGATAGCTGCCCACGATCAAAAGCGGGGAGTTAGATGTGGGCGTGTGACGTGCCAAATAGTGGAGCAGTTCCAAAGTAGATTCTGCTGCCCAATGCAGATCCTCCAATACGAGAAGTACCCGAGTGGAATCGGATAACACTGATAGATAGTGGTTCACCCCTGCAAAAAGAAGCATCTGCTCCTGATCAGTGCTGGTTGAAGATCGTTCGTTATGTTTAGGTCGACCTGCCAACGCTTCCGGGATCAATCTCCCTAATTCACCGATGACCCATTCCGGTAGGCGGCTCATTGCCTCTGTTGTTAGCTTTGTTAGGCTAGGTCGCAGTGCCTCCGCGATAGGCTGATAAGGCAGCAGATGTTCAAATTCGTAGCATCGCCCCCACAACACACGTACTCCTTGAGTACTCAAGTTCTTGGCAAATGTTTCCAGTAAGTGAGTTTTGCCTATTCCTGCTTCTCCGGTCACCAATACAAGATTGCATTGCCCGGCCCACTGTTCGTCTAATGAAGACAGTTCATCTTCTCTCCCAACCAGCACTTGGCGCGATGCGACATCCAGCGGGCTGCGAACAGTTGGGGTGATTCTAATAATGGAGGCTGCTGCTACTGTAGGGGTATTTTTCCCGATTTTATAGTTTCCACTTTGAATATCTTGAAAAAGGCCGCTTGTCTCCGGCGTGGGATCAATATCTAATTCATCTTTCAATACTTTCTGGCATGAACGGTATTGTTCTAGTGCAGCATTGCGTTGCCCTAAAGCACAATAGGTGCGCATTAACAGTCGGTGAGCATCTTCGCGCAGGGAATCGAACTTTAATAGCTCTTGAGCAATGTGTAGCGCATTATTAAAATCACCGGCTCTCTCATGGAGAGACATTAGTTTAGCTAGAGTTTCGATAAAAAGGGATTGTAAGCGGTAACGTTCGCTAATAACCCAGTCATCATAGAACGCATCTAAAAAATCGCCTTTATATAAAATAGTAGCATCTTGCAAATCTGAAGATGTTCTTTGCTTTGCCTTTTTTTTGAATTTTTCAATGTCAAGTTCAATTTCTCCAAGAAAGGTAAATTGTAAGGTTTGTGAGTTTCCTTGGATTGTATTTTGATCCGGAAAACACTTGCGGATATGCCAGAGTGCAGTAGAAAGAGAACGCCGTGCTTTGCTTGGTGAGGTATCTCCCCAAAACATATCCACTAGGCGATCTCGTCTGTGTTCTTGATCACGATAAAATATCAGGAAAGCAAGAAGTGATTGGGATTTGATTGTTGGGGGAGTTGATAATGCAATGGGGCGAGATTGCTGGCTGTCTTGATATGCAAGTTTAAATCCACCTAAATAATGCACTTTTAATATAACCGTATCTGACATGTTTTTTCACCCAAAAGAAAGTGATTCAAGTGTAAAGCGACTTATCTGGTGTATATTATAGGGTATTTTATGGAAAAGTAAGGAAAGGGACTCGAACCGCTATTTCTTACAAGTGTGCGTTTTCTGTGACCAAAAGAGTGAATTCTATTGAAAATGTGAAGAAAAAAGAGCAAAATGAATCAAAAAAGCCGCTGAAAAGCGGCTTTTTCTGTAGTGCCCCCACGGGGGTTTGCTCTATAGGCAACATCACCCCCGTGGGGGCGGGACTGTCAGGCGGGGCTTTGTTTGGGGGGTAAAAGTAGGTGATTGTTCCAACGATGCTATTGTCTATTTTCTGGGCGCGGATCTTGTGGATGAAGCCACGCAGAAGGGCACGTGCTTTCCCTGGCGGGGCTTTTTCTATGTTTTTGGTGATGTGTTCAGACATGCGTTGAAAGTCTTTTCTTTTGAGATTTTCCAGTGGCTCGATCGGGGCGTTGATCTCTTTGCTCTCTACGATCAGCAGAGTGCGTTCGTCTTCCAGTTTTCTGAGCTGGTCTAGCATTGCCTGTGAGTGACCGGTCTCTGCGATGGCGGCGGTGATATTGGCAATGCGGTGCGATAGGGATTGTCTTTCGTTTCCCAGTTCCTTTCGCCTTATGGATCGGTTGGCTTTGAGTTCGCTCAGGTTCTTTTCGGTGATCGCGTGAATGGCATCGAGATTATCTGGCAGCAGGATATAGTCTTTGACTGTGCCAAATACGGCGGCTTCGAGTGTTTTGGCAGAGATACGCCCACAGGTGCAGCCTGCTTTTCGTTTTGCGCGCGCACATCTATACGCCAGATCTGATGCCCCTTTGCGCGTGACCGTATTTCCGTTCAGGGGCGATCCGCATTTGTCGCAATAGATGAGCCCTGATAATAGGTAGGGAGAGTTCACGCGGCGGGGGTGATTCTTAATCTTCCTTGGTTGTCCTTGTTTTTCGAGCACTTTTTGGACTGTTTTCCACGTTTGCAGATCTACTATTGGGTCGCAATACTCTGCAATTGTTTCATCTCCGTAGTGGAGGATGCCTATGTAGATCTTGTTTGCGAAAAAGGTGCGGTAGCTGTTTAGGCTGCCGTAGAGTCTTGTTTTGGCGTGGATCTGGCTGAGTGTTGCGCCCGCCGCTTTCATCTTGAAGGCTTCGCGCACTTTGCTTAGCATCTTTGGGTCTGGTTCCCAGCGATGGGCAATTCTATCTGTGCCGTCTCTGCGTGTGCCTATCTTGACGGGGGTGCGCATAAATCCGTGCGGTGCTTTGCCTGGCACGCAGCCATGGTTGAGCACAAGGTCTCTTAGGCCGCGCTTGGCATCTGTAGATGTTTGGCGGCGTTTTTCTTCATTGCTGATGTCTATAAAGAGCTCTACGATGCGGCCATAATGCCCATCCGGGACGGGGTCTGTGAGCGAGTGGACGGTGATATTTTGGGCTTTGAGCAGCGATTTATAGTAGATGCTATCGTCCAGGTCTCTTGCGAAGCGGGCGTAGTTCCAGAGCAATAACCCGCTTGGGCGATTATTTGGGGCGCGGTAGGTATCGAGCATTTTCTCGAAGCTGTCTCTGCCTGTTGCACTCCCGCCTGATTTGGCAACATCGCTAAAGATATGCCTGAGCTCGAGGTTGTGTTTATTGCAAAATTGCTGGATCTCCTGAATCTGCTGGTCTGTAGACCGCTCTTGAGTGGGTCCACCCGAATCTCTAACGTAGCAATCGACAAGAGAGCCAGTTGGGAGGGTGGGGGGAGGGGATAAAAGGGACATACGTATTTTTGGCTTGTTACCGTTTTTCTAAAAGTTTCTTAATCAAACGCATCTATCTTGACCTTCTCTGCCACTATCACGCAGGTATGCCCAGACGGTGGATTGGGGAGGAAGAGTTGAGGGGGGAGGAATGGTGGGCATTTTTATTAGCGAAGCAGAATACCCAGTAGCTTGCTACGGGGTTCCACGCTCGAGCAAAACCCGACCCGAAGGGGAAAAATTCCGTAATACCCCGTCAGCTTGCTGCGGGGATAGGAATTTTTAGGGTTTTGCAAATTTATTTATACCACTAAGGAGCACGAAAGAGAGCGCTGCGGCACTCCGACAGGGTAGAAATCAGAATACTCCCCAGCACGCTGTGTCGGATATGGTGGTGGGGGTAGCTTGATCTGGGGCGTAGGCTACCGTTATTAGGCCACAGGCGCAACAAAAGATGATCAGGGTTATTGGAGATGAGAATGATCTTGTTTTTTTTGTCTTTATTCCAAAAGTCTTTGATTTTTTGCATTTTATTTCCCTTC
>JABGOQ010000163.1 GCA_018645405.1 Anaerolineae bacterium
CCCATATAATTTTTTAAATATTTTTGTTTCTTTCTCAAGCTGTTCGATATTACCATCTCTAATTAGCTTTTTTGATCTGTCCGCTACATCTTCAGCAACCTTATTTCTTATCGCAGCCTCATATTGTTTTGCCGTAATGCCTTTTGCGATATTAGTATCATGTTTAAAAAATTAATACCTGATATAGACCTAAAATTAAAGTCGAGATTAACAGAACATAAAATGATCCCTTAAATAGAATCGCTGACCAAAAAACTCTATCCCCCTGGGAAATTTCAACAACTAGGGTATTTCCTGACACACTTGCGATACCCATTAAGAGTAATGGGATAAGTGTACGTACCCAAGGATTACGAAGAAAAAAACGTTTCATGAAAGTATTCAGTAGATAAAATCGTTCTGAGAGATAACCTAACTGGTTTTATATCACAATACTGAGATATAAAACTAGTCTCTGAATATTATACGCTATAAAAAAACAGCCCTGATGGTTTTCATCAGGGCTATTCTCTCAAAGCTCTAAATCTTCCGAAGCAGCCTTTTGCTAAAGTCTAAAGTCTAAAGTCTGATGTCTAAAGTCTCTCTACACATTATCAATAAAACTTTTTATCTGCTCTCGATAATCTTCAAATGCCTTACGACCTTTGTCTGTGAGATGGCATAGCGTCAGCGGTATCTTTCCTTTGTAGGTTTTCTCAATTTCTACATATTTGGCTTTCTCCAGCTTGGAAAGATGTGCCGAAAGATTACCCTTTGTCAGACCAGCTTCGCGTTGCAAGTAGAGAAAGTCTGCGCTTTCAACGGCATACAAAATGGCGACGATAATTGTTCGGCTTGGCTCATGTAGAAGACGGTCAACACCTGAAAACGAGCGAATTTCATCACTCATCGCTGCCTTCCTTCTGGAGGGGATTTTCTTTGATAAAACGGGATAATACGATCGCGCCCGCTATGGCTAGACTGATTCCCATCCCGAAAAAGTAGATGCTCATTGCCCCTGAACTTGCTTCTCTTACGAAGAGCACGATCCACAGTCCAAGTAGTAAAGAAATGACCCCGTGGACGATTAGTCGTCCCATGTGCAGACGGATTCCCAAGATAAGCAAAGCCAATCCAATTACGATGCTGACAGTGAGTCCCAGCCACGCTAAGGCATTATTGGGATTGGCAGTCAGTTGCCATAGAAATATGCTCAAAACAACAATGAGGGTTAGTACTGCCGTAATACCATTTGCTCTACGCCCTTTTTTGCTCTGATCCTGATAGCGGACATATCCTGTGCGTGGCACGGAGATTTTCATTTGCAGACGCTCGAAGAAAATTGCTGATAGCACGATTCCGATCAAGGCGATGCCTCCTGAAAATAGTGGCTCTGAGAGAAATTCAAGAGCGGTAGCTGCAATAAGCATGAAAATGCCAAGCATTAATTCAATTAATCCATCCGCGTACTGCTGTCCCTGCGTTTTGCGGATAATCTGATTTATATTAGCCATTTTGAGCCTCCGCTGGTGGGGTGGTGGAGCGCAGGTATGTGGAGAGAACAAAGCCTCCAATTACGAGTAAGATCACTCCCATCAGAGCATAATACAATCCCAGACCAAAGTGCATTCCCTCACTGATGAACATTGTCATAAAGCCAATGGCGATGCTCAAAATTGCTATAAAATAGAAGCGAGAAATCTTCATGCGAATAGCAAATATACTGGCAGCGAAAGCCATCAATATCCCTGTCATGCCGGACAGCCAGTTTAGCGAATACTCGCGGCTGGTACGAATAAGAAATTCTGCCGAAAAGTCGACTATTGCCAGACTACCCAATGCGGCGATTATGCCAGCAACCAGCCCGACAATGATCAGACGTGTAATCCGCTTGAGACCGCGCTCCCGCTTATAAGATACATATCCCGTCCGCGGGAAGGTCACTCTGGTTTTCAGTTGACGAATGAACCAATTGATCAGAAATATCCCACCAATGAAAACCAGCACCATAATCACATTCAGGAAATCAGCAAATTTAGTGCTTTCAAACTTTGACAATGCCAGGAAGTATATCCCCAGCACCAGACAGATCCCGCCCATATTGAACTCATAGGTCCCGTCTACATACCAGTATTGCATGGCACGTAGTTGTTTTTGATCAAGTTCTGATTTCATAATGGGCTCCTTTTACATGGTTTGTATTGCAAACCTGTTTTCACTATACATAAGTTTGTGACCATTGTCAAGAGCCAATATTATAATTTCCTTAAACAAAAACGCGGATAACAAACCTCGTCATCCGCGTTCCATAAAAAAATAGCCCCAATGTCACCGTCAGGGCTATTCTCTCAAAATGCTAAATATTCAAAAACAGTCTTTTGCTAAAGTCTGATGTCTAAAGCCTCACTTATTCCATTGAAGCACTGGTTGCTGCTCTCTTACTCATCTCGATAGATTGCAAAGCCAGATAGCGATCACCAAAACGTTCCAAATTATTTTTCTCATTATCGTATTGGTCGTAATGGCGTTCTTCATCATCGACCAAACCCTCGAAAACTTTCTTGGAGCCAGAATCGGCGTTGGCTGAACACTCATTAGCCCAAAGATTATAGTCTCTGACGCTGCCCTGCTCCATCTTGATGCCCATAGCTAGCATTTCTGAAACATCTTGGATCTTTTGCACTTCTTCTGCGGCAACTAACTCCACATCGCCTCCCAAGAAAATAATACGTTCCGCAAGAAGTTCAATATGCTTCATTTCTTCAATGGCGGTGCGGATAAATAATCCTGTCAGTAACTCAAACCCTTGATCTTCACAATGAAAATGGAAATACATATATTGGTGAACAGCCGATAGCTCATCGGCAACGGCTTTATTTAGTAGTTCAATACTTTTTTCATACATCTTTTAGAGCCTCCTCTATAAATGAAATTGATTGCCTTGATTATACATGAAGGTATGGAGAAAGAATTGTCTTTTTGTAACAAAAAAGCCCCGATGTAACCATCAGGGCTTTTTCATTTCATTGTTAGTTCGATCAATTAAGGTCGAAGCGATCTGCGTTCATCACCTTGTTCCATGCTGCCACGAAATCATCCACGAATTTTGCTTGCGAATCGTCCTGGGCATAAACTTCTGCTAAGGCGCGCAGTTGGGAGTTTGAACCGAAAATCAGATCAACACGCGTGCCAGTCCACTTGGCTTCACCTGTCGCACGGTCATGCCCCTCGAAGAGATCATCATCCTCCGAAGTTGCCTTCCACGTCGTGCCCATATCAACCAAGTTGACGAAGAAATCATTCGTTAACGCTTCGGATTTCTTGGTGAAAACACCGTGCTTTGATTGCTCAAAATTCGCATTCAAGGCACGCATCCCACCAACCAGCACTGTCATCTCTGGCGCAGTCAAGGTCAGCAATTGAGCCTTATCAACCAATAATTCTTCTGCAGAAGCACTATACTTTCCTCTGAGATAATTACGGAAACCATCCGCAATAGGCTCGAGTACAGCAAATGAATTCACATCGGTTTCTTCCTGTGAAGCATCCGTACGTCCCGGGGTGAAGGGGGCGGTCACAGCATGACCAGCATTCTTTGCCGCTTGCTCGATTCCTGCGCATCCACCTAGGACGATTAGGTCAGCGAGCGAAACTTTCTTGTTAAAATCTTTTTGGGTTTTTTCAAGCACCTCGAGTACGCTCGCCAATTTGGCAGGCTCATTGACAGCCCAACTTTTTTGCGGCTCAAGCCGGATGCGTGCCCCATTTGCCCCACCACGTTTGTCAGAGCCCCGGAAGGTGGATGCGGATGCCCAAGCAGTTGAGACTAACTGAGAAATGGACAAGCCAGATTCTAGGATTTTTGCTTTGAGAACGTCAATATCTGCGTCGTTAATTACTTCATGATTAAGAGCGGGAACCACATCTTGCCAAAGCAGTTCTTCAGCAGGAACTTCGGAGCCAAGGTAAAGTGAGCGTGGGCCCATATCACGGTGAGTCAATTTGAACCAAGCGCGAGCAAAAGCATCAGCGAAATCATCAGGGTTTTCAAGGAAACGCCGTGAGATTTTTTCATAAGCAGGATCAAATTTGAGAGAAAGATCGGCTGTTGTCATCATGGGCCGATGTTTTTTTGTTGTATCATGTGCGTCAACGACCATATCTTCATTGTCAACATCTTTAGCAAGCCAAATATAAGCTCCCGCAGGGCTTTTTAGCAATTCCCACTCATATTTGAATAGGACTTTCAAATAGCCCATATCCCAAGTGGTTGGATTTGGTTTCCAAGCACCTTCAATACCGCTACCGATTGTGTCGCCGCCTTTACCACTGCCAAAGCTGCTCTTCCAGCCAAGACCCATCTCTTCGATGCTTGCAGCTTCGGGTTCGGGACCAACCAGCGCAGCATCACCAGCACCATGTGATTTACCAAAGGTGTGTCCGCCTGCAACCAGAGCAACAGTTTCTTCGTCGTTCATTGCCATTCTGGCAAAAGTTTCACGAACATCATGCCCTGAAGCTGCCGGAATAGGCTCTCCATTGGGGCCCTCTGGGTTTACATAAATCAAGCCCATTTGAACGGCAGCAAGTGGATCGTCAAGGTCGCGTTCACCTGAATAGCGTTTGTCGTCAAGCCACTCGTTCTCGGCTCCCCAATAAATATCTTCTTCTGGTTCCCAAATATCTTCGCGTCCACCAGCAAAGCCGAAGGTTGGAAGCCCCATCGACTCAAGCGCGCAATTTCCGGCCAATATCATCAGATCTGCCCATGAAATTTTATTGCCATATTTCTGCTTGATAGGCCAAAGCAGACGACGGGCTTTATCCAGATTGACATTATCTGGCCAACTGTTGAGGGGCGCAAAACGTTGCGAGCCAGTCGATCCGCCACCACGACCATCTCCGGTGCGATAAGTGCCTGCGCTATGCCACGCCATACGGATGAAAAGGGGACCATAGTGACCATAGTCGGCGGGCCACCAGTCTTGCGAATCGGTCATCAAGGTATAGAGGTCGTCTTTCAAGGCTTTTAGATCGAGTTTTTTGAATTCATCCGCGTAATTGAAGGCCTTGCCCATTGGATCGGACAGGGAGCTGTTCTGGTGAAGGATTTTTAAATTTAACTGGTTTGGCCACCAATCTCGGTTCGACGTACTACTGTTCTTTGCAGTGGGATTGTGATGTACAGGGCATTTGTTACTTTCGCTCATAGGTTGAATCCTTTCGTTATCTGAAATCATAAAGGGTACGGTTTTGGATAATAGTGTTTCTTTGCTATCTAAATTTTCTTGTTTATTGTGGATTATGCTTATCTATTATACCAAAAATGACCAGTTGAAACCTAAACTCTTTATAAGAATTATTGGATTCCTCAAATCGCACACCAATTTGGGCTTGATTCTGTGAAATGAGCATCAACTCCTGTAAACAATTACTCAGGTATGGCTTTGCGAGGCAGTTTTATCGCCGAAGCAATCTCCCGAATAGTATAGGAGACTGCTTCAGTGCAAGAGCATGCTTCTCGCAGAGGCATTCCTGATGAGGCAAAAAAATAGCCCCGATGAAAATCATCAGGGCTATTGTGCTAACTTATAGAACTTGGAGAATTATTTCTCCATCTTGGGATTCCAGACTTCCCAAACTTTGCCGACTAAATCGGCACCAGGTTTCAAGGTCACTTCGCCGGGTTCCCAACCTGCCGGAGTAGCTTCTGTGCCTTTGCTTTCACGTACAAGTTGATAAGCTTGAATCTGACGGATAGATTCTGCCATTTTGCGTCCAACAGGTGGGGTCAGGACTTCCATCGCCTGGATAACGCCATCGGGATCAATGATGAAGCGGCCGCGTAACTCAATGCCCTGCGCTTCATCCCAGACACCATACGCGCGTCCTACGTTTCCTGCTTGATCTGCTGCCATGTGGAAGGGGATACCCCCATCCACCATTTTGGTCAGTTCGTGGTCGTTCCACATCTTGTGTACAAAGTGACTATCAACGCTAACGGAAATAACTTCTACCCCTAAATCTTGTAAAACGCTGTATTTGTCGGCGACCGCCGAGACTTCGGTCGCTCAGACAAAGGTGAAGTCACCCGGATAGAAGCAAACGAGAACCCATTTGCCTGCAAAATCAGAAAGTGAAACATTGGTAAAGCCGCCCTGATAATAAGCCGGAGCGGTGAACTCTGGGGCTTTTTGCCCAACTTGTGCTGTCATTTTAATCTCCTTTTCTTCAACAACTTCTGTGGATGGTTGTTGGTCGTCACGTGGGTCACCAGCTACAGAGCTAGTTACACGCGCGCATCCTTGCGTTTCAGCCATAGAAAGCTCCTTTCCTGTACTGTGAAAATACGACCAAATTTATTATATCAAATTGTGAAGTAAAAAGGACAGCCAAAGCTGTCCTTTTTCAAATCTTTATCCAATTTCCCAGGGCGGTGTGCCTGCCCCACCTGCGCCTTTGAGTGATTCTTTTACATCTCCAGCAATCTCCGGCAACAAATCGGATGCGGCGGAAAGCATCCCGAAGCAGCCTGCGATCATCATATCCCCAAATGGGACGGAGAAATAGGGGCGCAATGTGGATGCTCCGCCCGAGAACATACTCCTCCTTGGGCCTGTTACCGTTATATCAAAACCTTCGCCATTCAGCGGCATCGCCATCTTGTTATAAATCAACGCCCCATGTCCCTTATCGTTGAAGATGGTCTCATGCTTCAGCGTGCTATCCGCTAAATCACGAATGTAACCTTCCAGCTTGGGTAAAGTAATCTCGCCGGTATGATGCTCAAAGACTCCTTCAATCCCCTTTTCACTGAGGCGAAACGCAAGTGTGTGGAAATTGCCGATATTCGCGATAATCTTCTGCTTCCGAGATGCAACGATGGGATCAAAAGTTGCGCCCAGCACAGCGGCAGGAGCGGTATCCATGACGATCAGCGGGGCATCCACATCTTGCGCTGAGTTGGCAACTGCTTGAAGCCGAGTCATGATCGGAGGAATGTCCTCCGCTAAAAAGGCAAAGGATGAAAGCGAGTTCTTTTCACGAATACGTTCGTCCAGATAATCAAAGCGGAATTGTCGATCTGAAACCCCATCTGGGGCATTGCCGTGATCAAAAACGGCGACTGTGACGGCTGCCAGATCATCGAGCGGAACGCCAAATCTGGCAAATGTCTCGGCGATGGTGGGGAAGTCGAAATCGCGAAATTCGATACGTTGTACGGCGGAGGGGAGTGCATCTGCTTCATCGTCTGAGACGAGAATGATTCCCATCTCGCTAACGGCATCGAGGTTATCGTCTAATGTTCTCGCTGCATCTGCTGTTGCGTAAACGGGATACTCCGCGTTTAGGTGGTCTTTAACTGCCCAAGAGCTGGGGCCGCCTCCCATTATTTGACCGCCGAGCAAGATTGGGGCTTGCGCGCGTGTCGCCTCATGTATTCGCTTGCGTACCATCATGGTAGGGGAGGGCAAGATTAATTTAAAGCCGTTCTCCACGTCAATCCGAGAATCGTAAAGAAAAATATCTTGTGTGCCTGTGCCTATGTCTACGGTTAATATTTTCATGGGGAAGAGTTTATCATATGGGGGCTTTGACTGCTGTGTGTTGCGACGATCCAGCTTGTAATCTTAGCTGAAGATATGTATGATGTATTTATATTTTACCTTGGGTGTTTAGATGGAGGAGAGAAG
>JABGOQ010000151.1 GCA_018645405.1 Anaerolineae bacterium
GCCTTCCATTCTATTGACTGGAATGTGATTTTTCTCTTGGCAGGCATGATGATTATTGCAAATGTCTTAAAAGAGACTGGAGTTTTTCAGTGGATTGCCCTAAAAGCAGTTCGTTTAGGGAAAGGAGACCCTTTTAGAGTATTAATTCTTCTCTCACTGATTACAGCAGTTTCCTCAGCTCTATTAGATAACGTAACCACTGTAATTCTCATCGCTCCGGTGACTTTATTTGTGGCCTCAACTTTGAGAGTTAGCCCTATCCCCTTTTTGATTGCTGAAATACTCGCTTCTAATATCGGCGGTATGGCAACCCTGATCGGTGACCCGCCCAATATCTTAATTGGTAGCGCAGCTAATATCGATTTTGTGAGCTTCCTTGTGAATATGGGGCCTATTTCTCTCATTATTCTGTTGGCTTTCCTCGGCTTGGCACGCTTTTTATTCAAAAAAGAGCTCACAGTCCAAGATCAATCCAGCGTGGATATTGCAGGCATAGATACATCTGCATTGATAACGGACCCCATCTTACTGCGCAAATCGTTGATTATCACAACAGCGGTTATCTTAGGGTTTTTGCTCCACAGCGCATTGCATCTGGAGCCAGCAACTATTGCCCTCACTGGTGCAACTCTTCTGATGCTTTGGAGCAAAACAGACCCCCACCATGCTCTGCGAGACATAGAATGGACAACCCTCTTCTTCTTCTTTGGTCTATTCATCACGGTAGAAGCCGTTGTCGAAGTTGGTCTAATCGAAATAATCGCTGACGCGGCATTACGTCTAACTGGCGGCGATATGACCTTAACTTCCTTGCTCCTGATCTGGTTCTCAGCATTTGCATCTGGCATTGTCGATAATATCCCCTATACGGCTACCATGATTCCAATCGTAAAAAACTTAACCCAAGCGATGCCGGGCAATACCCTCTGGTGGTCATTAGCCTTAGGTGCAGATTTGGGCGGCAACTTAACTCTTGTAGGCGCAGCCGCCAATGTGGTTGTAGCCAGTCTCGCTGAAAAAAGTGGGCACCCAATCAGCTTCGGGCGTTTCTTGAAATACGGTGTGATCACAACCGTGATGTCCCTCATTATAGCAAGCGGATACGTTTGGTTGGTCTATCTCTAATAATGAAATATAGTTCTAGAGAAAACTTTTCTCCTACAACTACCAAGCAATGGTAAACTCTCTTCTATGAAAGCTACCGCACTCGCCCACCCAAATATCGCCCTTATAAAATACTGGGGCAACCGCGATCACGACCTGCGTATCCCTGTCAACGGCTCATTTTCGATGAATCTGGAAGGACTTTCCGCAAAGACAAAAGTTCTTTTTAGCGAAACCCTAAGCGAAGATAGCCTCATCCTAAACGAAGAAGAAATAAGTGGCGCAGGCTTGGTCCGCGTCAGCCAAATCCTCGACGAAGTTCGCAAATCTGCGGGGATTTTACTTTATGCCGAAGTAGTGAGCGAAAACAATTTCCCCACCGGCGCGGGGATTGCTTCCTCTGCTGCGGCTTTTTCTGCCCTAGCACTCGCTGCATCCAAAGCCGCAGGGCTTGAGTTAGAAGAACCCAGCCTCTCAATTTTGGCACGGCATGGGTCTGGCTCAGCTTGTCGCTCTATCCCCAGTGGATTTGTGGAGTGGACAAACGGCAAAACAGATCAAGATTCTTATGCTTTTTCCATTGCGCCCCCAGAACATTGGGATCTAGCTGATTGTGTCGCAGTAACGAGCAGCGGACATAAACATATCGGCTCCACACAGGGGCATCGTCTTGCGGAAACAAGTCCATTACAGAAAGCACGCGTTGAAGATGCACCGCGTCGGATTGATATTTGCAGAAAGGCGATTCTTGATCGCGATTTTGAAACCTTCGCCTTCATCGTAGAAAAAGATTCAGACCTGATGCACGCAGTGATGATGACTTCAAATCCCGCGTTATTTTATTGGAACCCAGCCACTCTTCACGTCATGCAATCGGTACGCGATTGGCGGGCGGAAGGTCTTCCAGTTTTCTACACGATCGATGCGGGGCCAAATGTCCACGTCATCACTTTAAAAGAAAAAATGGATGAAGTGCAAGCAAAACTAGCCGCTCTTAAAGGTGTCCAAAAAGTGCTCACAGCCACAGTTGGCGGTGCGGCGCGCTTGCTCGAGGGCTGATATAATCGAATTCGTCTGTTCACAACGCTCTGCGTTCTGAACTATATAATGCCCCAACGCAGAGCGTTGGGAGAAGAAATTATGCTCCCAAACAGAGCGTAATCGTTTATCTAAAAGAGAGTTTTTTATGAATAATGATATTCTTGCCGGAGTGATTTTTATACTGGTTTTCGGCATCGTGATCCTTGTCCACGAATTTGGCCATTTTTTTGTTGGTCGTTTTTTCAAGGTAGAAATCGAAGAATTTGGCGTTGGTTTGCCACCCAAAATGATCTCCCTCTTCCGCTGGAAAGAAACCGAATTCACCCTCAATTGGCTACCCATTGGCGGCTTCAATCGCTTCAAAGGTGAAAACGACCCCGAAGTGGGCGGCGGCCTGGCTGCTGCCAGCGCAGGCGTGCGCCTCGCTGTTTTGCTGGCTGGTGCGGTAATGAATTTTTTATTGGGAATTCTCATCTATAGCATCATCATTTCTAAACTAGGGATACCGAACTTCGAAGTTGTACAAATCTTTGAAGTGACACCGGGTTCGCCCGCAGCCCAAGCTGGCTTCCGTGTAGACGACATTATCCTGGAGATTAACGGCGAAACAATTAACAGTGAACCCAAGTTGCGCGGTATCATCGGTGATCATATGGATCAAGAAATGAGCATCACCCTCCAACGTGGCGAGGAGATTATTGAAACGTCTGCTACTCCTTTGAGCAAGCGTAGCGCAAATCAAGGTGCCTTGGGCTTTATCCCTGGCTATCAGTATATCGATTCACCTTCTTTCCTCACCACACTTTCTTATGGCACTCAAACAACAGTCCTCCATGCCAAAGAAATTCTGCTTTTCCCTGCGAAGATTTTGCGCGGCACTCTCAGCCCCGAAGAAGGGCGTTTTATCGGTTTTAGAGGTATCTATAATATCTTCCAGCAAACTGTAGATGCTGATGTCGAAAGCCGAATTGAAGAGCCTGCGGCATCCCCAGCATCACCTGCGCCCCCACCAACGTTCTATACCCTAAACCTGATTGCCAGCCTAACGATTACCCTCGGTGTTTTCAACTTGCTCCCCTTCCCGGCTTTAGATGGTGGCAGAATTTTCTTTATCATCCCTGAGTTGATATTCCGAAAACGCGTCCCCGCCAATTTCGAGAATGCCGTCCACGGCATTGGGATGATGCTCCTCTTAGGCTTTATGCTCTATATCAACGTGATGGATTTTGTTAACCCTGTTGATATTATTTTGCCCTAATTTTTTACGTGAGAAAGTGCTAAAAATCATGAACGATACAGAACTAACCTTTCAAGAAACGCTCAACCTTCTCCTTGATGAGAACAAGAAACTCTCAAGCGAGGCTCTTGTCCAATTTTCAGATATACTCCCTGAGCAGCTTAAAATGCTTCTGGATATATGGAATGAAGTCACGCTATCTCGTAGGCAATCTTTTCTTGCTCTTCTGAAAAAAGCCTTGGAAGATGATCTTCTGCTCAGCTACAATGCACTGGCACGCGCGCTGCTCAGCGATGAAGATGCCGTTATTCGTACAATCGCAATTCGCTTATTGAGTGATTATGACCGCGAAGATATAATCCCTGCCTTTTTGGAGATTGCCCTTTACGACCCAGAAAGCGAACCACGCGCAGAGGCGATCACGACGCTGGGCTCCTATGTCTTGGATGGTGAGTTGGAAGAAATATCTAAAGAGAATTTAAAAAAGATTGAAGATGCACTGATCCAAATCGCCCAAAGCGATAAGAAAACTGAACTCAGGCAACGCGCCATCGAATCGCTGGGGTTTTCCTCCCGCAAGGAAGTTCGCCCGCTGATCAAGGATGCGTGGGAACGCAAAACCGTGATGTGGACAGCCAGCGCAGTCTCTGCGATGGGGCGTTCTTACGACAAAGGCTGGGAAGAAGAAATTATTGAGGCACTTCTCAACGAAAACGAGATCATCCGCCTCGCTGCCACAAAAGCAGCTGGGGAGTTATCCTTGCCTTCTGCTCGCCCTATTTTGCTCAGAATTCTGACAGACGATGATGATGAGGCTGTCTTACGTGCCGCAATTTGGTCGCTTTCACAAGTCGGTGGTGAGGATGTACGAGAATATTTACTTAGTCTCCTCGATCAATACGATGATGATGAATTCGCACAAATGGAATATATCGAAGATGCTCTTTCTAATCTCGATTTTACGGAAGATACTCAAAGCCTTGATCTTTTTGATTTTGATGGCGATGATATACCTGAAAACCACTAGCAGTATATTTCACGGTGAACTAAATGCTTAGTTTAGCAAAAGGAGAATTTCTGGTGGGGAAGAAAATGCGCACGCTCGCAAACCTGCTTTTATTGAGCGCACTACTCTTCGGATCCACAGAGCAAGTTGAGGCTCAGGCGGGAATCGACATCAGAGATGTTCAAGTTGAGCACGATTTTGGGGAGGAAATCCGCTTTTCGGCACAGGTAGAATCTCCCAATCCCATTAAAGAAATATTGCTTATCTTTCGTGATGTGAACGAGGAGAATACCCGTGTAATTTCTATCGAAGCAGATGATGAAGGGCGTATTAGCTACAGTTATGATGCCCGCGAAGATTTACTGCACCCCTTTGCCAATATCATATTTTGGTTTCAGATTGCTCTGGAAAGCGGCGAAAGCCAGACCAGTGAAGATTTTTCTTTTGTTTATATGGACAACCGTTTTGAGTGGGAGACGCGTGAAGAGAATAATCTTCGCGTTCACTGGAGCGAGGGAGATGAGGCTTTTGGGCTTGCCGCGCTCGATACGGCACGCAATGGGCTTGCGGGAATTCAATCTCTTTTTTCGGTAGATAACGCTCAGCCAATTGATATATACATTTATGCATCCCCTGCTGATTTGCAAAATGCTCTTTTTATGGGCGGAGAAACATGGGTAGCCGGGCACGCCAGCCCTGCGCTTGGCATAGTTTTCGTTTCAATCTCACCTGGTACGCAAGAAAAAATTCTTATGGAGCAGCAAATCCCGCATGAATTAGCGCATATTTTGCTTTATCGCTACGTGGGTGAAAACTATAATCACCTGCCTACGTGGCTTTTGGAGGGCACAGCTTCGATTGCCGAGCTATACCCCAACCCAGATTATCAACTCGCCCTTAATCGCGCGGTAGAAAATAACACCTTGCTCCCGATTGCCGATCTTTGTCACCCCTTCCCACGGGATGCTTCGCAGGCATTTTTGGCCTATGCCGAAGCTGAGTCTTTCACTCGATATTTGCATACGAACTTTGGCACAAGTGGATTGGACGATTTGATCATCGCCTACGCTGACGGTTTATCCTGTGAAGCAGGCGCGATGCGCGTCTTTGACAAATCTCTCACGTATCTCGACGCCAATTGGCAGGAATCCGTTTTAGGGGCAAACTTGCTTGGTGTCGCCTGGCGTGCGGTTTTACCCTATGTGCTGATTCTTGCCCTATTACTTGCAACCCCTCTGGCCGTGAGCATCTCAGCATTAAGAAAAAGACGCATTGATGCTTAGAAGATTATCGTGAAAGAAAAAGCCAGCATCCACATCCGCGTTTGGGGACGTGTGCAGGGCGTCGGATTTCGCGCCTTTGTTGCCCAAAATGCAAAAGAACTGAAGCTAACAGGTTGGGTACGTAACGTAGGACGCAACCAAGTCGAAACTCGTGCCGAAGGGACGCGTGAAGCTCTTGACCTTTTTCTTGAGAAAGTTAAAGCAGGCTCAAGTGTTTCAAATGTGAAAGAATCTAAATTTGATTGGGGAGAGTTTAATGGGGAATATAAAAAGTTTAAAGTGCGCTGGTTTTGATAGTCTAAAAACCCAATTTCTTTTCTTTTAATGAAGTATAGCTCCCCAACCCGATGATAAGGTGGTCGAGGATTTCAATATCCAGCAATTTCCCCGCTACAAGCATGGCGCGTGTGATAGCCACATCATTTGGGCTGGGTTTAAGGTCTCCGCTGGGATGATTATGAACGGCAATCAGCGCAGCGGCATTTAGACGTATCGCAGGGGTGAAAATCTCACCAACACGCATCTGAGCAGAATTCAACGATCCATGCGCTACGGTGACAATATCCAAAACATGGTTACGCGTATCAAGCAAGATGACGCGCATCTCTTCTTTTTCCAGCGCGCTCATCTCATATTGCACTAAAGCTGCCGCATCGGCTGGGCTGTTAATGGTAGGACGATCTTTTGGAGATTCCAGCATTAAACGGCGACCAAGTTCAATTGCGGCTTTGATCTGGGCTGCTTTAGCGGAACCAATCCCATGCTCGGCACAAAGCTCATCAAAGGCAGCGCGATGAAGTCCGCTTAATCCCCCAATATTTTGCAAAATGCGTTGTCCCATATGCACGGCACTTTCTCCCTGCACACCCACACGCAGCAAAATCGCGATCAACTCAGCAGAGCCAAGTGCCTGTGCGCCCAATTTTTCCAGCCGCTCACGAGGGCGGTCATCTGCGGGAAGATCAGCGATGCGATAGGATCGGGACATATTTACTCGCTTCTTTGGAAAACTTGTACTTCAGGGTTGACAAAAGTAATGGAAATTTGCGGCAAAAATGGTGGGAGAGAATAACTAAAATCGCCAATTAAATGATAGGATGTTTCGCCAGTCAGAAGCTGCTCAAAAAACTCACATTCAATGGGATTGGTCTGGTAGATCGTTTCGTTTGTGCATCTAGCGTAAGTAAAACTATCTATAATGAGATAATCGGCCCCGCGATCTATCAGCCCTGCCTCACCCTGATTGTATTTATAGGGCTTGTTAGTGGGCACTTCATCGCCTGGATATTTTATAAAATGGACAGGATAGTTCCTAGCGACAGAGAAATAACTCTTTGATATCTGAGGAGGATAGAGCGTATATTCAATATGTGTATTTTCTTTTAGCGTTTTGACGAATTCGCCTGCTTCTATCCGAGCATCATTTTTAAATAAGAGCACTATACTTAAAATAGATATAAAAGAGAATAAAATTAATGAGATGCTCCCCCCCCATATAATGTGAGGCGCATATTTGTATCCTTTTTTGCGAACATAAAGAAGTAAATCTTCAATAAATAAGCTAGATAAAACCGCAAACATGGGGACAAAAGGCAAGAAAAAACGATTTTGCAAATGATAGGCAAATAAATATGGAATATTGAAAATTACAATAGCACACAGTATTACAAAAATACCTTTATCTCTCTTGTCACTTTGCATTGTTTTTTTGTACTTTCGGTATATAAATTGAAAAACAAACCAAAGAAAAGAAAAGAAAAATAAATAATAAAAAGCTGTACCAACACTCCCTTCAAAAGCCTTCCACTGTGTAGACCATCCCGGCAAGCTATCAGGTGTGCGTGCATAAACAGATTGGCGTAATGCGGCGGGTACCATACGTTTGAGATAATATATCATCCATAGCAAAAACTTGGGCGTCCCGATACTGTAG
>JABGOQ010000165.1 GCA_018645405.1 Anaerolineae bacterium
TGGGCCAGGGATACCATAAATAAGAGCGGCCCCTATTAAATGGAGTAATCTTATGGCAAAAATAAAATATGTCATTAAACGAAATGGGGCAACGGTCGCGTTTTCGCGCAGCAGGATCGTTAACGCGATCTTCCGCGCGGCAGTATCCGTTGGGGGGCGGGATAAAAAGACCGCTGAAAATCTTGCGGATGAGGTGATTGCTGTCTTGGAAGAGAAGTGTAAACCACAGCAGTATCCAACTGTAGAAGAAGTCCAGGATGTCGTTGAGAAGACGTTAATTGAAGCTGGGCACGCCAAGGTCGCGAAACACTATATTCTTTATCGTGAAGAGCGTACTCGGCGTAGGCAAAAAGAGAAGCCGCTTTCCGAGCAACGCTCTGAATATATCCCCTGGGCAAAAATGTGGAGGACTTTGGATTGGGCTGTGAGCCATAATCTAAATACGGTAGAGCAACTTAATCAGCGTATAGAAAATGGAGAGATCAAAGAAATTGTCGCAGAGTCAGAAGCAGCCTATGCGGGGGATATTAACACAGTCAGTGCCTTACTCGAAGAGCGAAAAGATGAAGTTCGTCTGGCAATTGTGGCAGGCCCCTCATCTTCGGGGAAGACAACAACGACAAATAAGATCGCCCATCATCTTGGCAAGATCGGAATGCAGTTCGTAGAGCTAAATCTGGATAATTACTATTTTGATCTGGAAATGCATCCCAAAGATGAGTTTGGTGATTATGATTTTGAAACACCCCAAGCGCTGGATATTGAACTGATCAACCAACACCTTCATCAGCTCCTTGAAGGTAAAGAAGTGCTCCTGCCCTTTTACGATTTCAAAACGGGCAAACGACATCCCGACCAAACACCGCTCCGTCTGCGCAAAGGCGATATTATCCTGATCGACAGCCTCTATGGTCTATACCCTCCCCTAACAGATGGCATCACCGATAACAAAGTCAGGCTTTATATTGAGCCTTTGTTGCAACTCAAAGATGCGCAAGGGAAATATGTCCGCTGGACAGATATTCGTCTTATGCGCCGTATGTTGCGCGACCAACAACACCGTGCCTACGATTACGAAAAAACCTTAACGCATTGGCATTATGTGCGCTCCAGCGAGATGAGAAATATCATCCCCTATTCTGGATCAGCTGATTTCATCATCAATAGTGCCATGCCCTATGAATTGGCCCTATATAAACCAAAATTGTTGGATAGTTTTGCTCAGTGGGTCGAAAGGTACAAAAACGATCCACTGCGACAAGACGCCTTCGAGCGAGCCACACGTATATTCAACTTGCTCCAAACCATTGAACCTTATCCCGACGATAGCATTGTTCCGCCAGATTCCGTCATCCGAGAATTTATTGGTGGATTGAAAATAGACTGAATGAAATTGCGCGGCATCCATTTTCAAGATGTGGATGAAACGCATCTCGTCATTATCAAATTAAAACTGGGGTTCTAACCGAAGTCTATTTCCTTATTACCTTTTATTACAAAAGTATTCTACTTATGAAAAAAATTGAACTTCTCTCACCTGCTGGCTCGATAAAAAAAATGCAATATGCTTTTGCTTATGGGGCAGATGCCGTCTACGCTGGGCAGCCTCGCTATAGTTTACGGGTTAGAAAAAACGAATTCAACCATTTGGAAAAAATAGCAGAAGCTATTTCAATGGCTCATGCGCAGGGCAAAGATTTTCTTGTTGCCAGTAATCTTGCGCCGCATAATAACAAAGTTCGTACTTATCTCCGTGATATGGAGCCAGTCATTGCGATGGGACCAGATGCCTTGATCATGTCTGATCCTGGGCTAATCATGATGGTACGCGAGAAATGGCCAGATATGGACATTCACTTATCTGTGCAAGCTAATGCTGTCAATTGGGCTACAGTTAAATTTTGGGAGAGTCAAGGTCTAACACGTGTGATACTCTCGCGTGAACTATCTTTAGATGAAGTTGAAGAAATCCGCCAGCATTGCCCCGATATTGAATTGGAAGTCTTTGTGCATGGTGCGCTGTGTATTGCCTATTCTGGGCGTTGCTTATTATCGGGTTATATGACGCACCGTGATGGGAATCAGGGAGCCTGCACCAACTCTTGTCGCTGGAAATACGATGTCCATGAGGCAAAAGAAACCCTTGAAGGGGATATTATTGCTGAACCTGATAATCCTGTATTTTTATTGCAAGAGGAAGAACGCCCGGGTGAGTATATGCCCGCCTTTGAAGATGAACATGGCACTTATATTATGAACTCTAAAGATTTGCGCGCTGTTCAACATGTGAAGCGGCTGATCGATATAGGGATTGACTCTATCAAAATTGAAGGGCGCACCAAATCCCATTTTTATGCGGCGCGCACCGCGCAGGTCTATCGCCAGGCGATTGATGATGCGCTCGCGGGGAATGAGTTCAATATGGGCTTGATGGATAATCTGGAAAGCTTGTCTAATCGCGGTTTTACAGAAGGTTTTTATCGCCGTCATTTACCAAAAGACTATCAGAACTACGAAAGCGGTGCTTCGAGACCAACTAAACAGATGTTCGTGGGCGAAGTAATCGAGCGTGACTCTGCCACTGGTGATTTGCTTGTTGATGTGAAGAATAAGTTTTCTGTAGGCGATGAAATTGAACTCATGAGTCCCTCTGGAAACTACAGCTTTCAATTGGAAGAAATGCATAATGATGTCGGCGAAGGTATAGATGTAGCACTAGGGTCAGGACGTGTTGTACGAATCCCTGTACCTGAAAATATAGAACCTGAATTTGCTTTGCTCATGAAATCGCTTTGAGAAAGCTCATCTATATTTAGAAGATTTCAGTACCTTGGCCGAGTCTTCCTTCCAAAAAAACAATGTTAGGAGCCATTTTATCTAAACGCATATAGAGAGAACCTAAAGAGTAAATCTAAAGCATATCGGGGGCTTGTTGAAGAAGCAGGTTTAAGGATTATTAGCGCAAAAGATGAAAGCGCCGAAGAGTTTGGCAAGCCAGTTAGTTTTCTTTGGGTTGTTGCGAAAAAGCCAGCTTAGGAAAGGCAGAAAACTTGAAAGAACAAAAACTAGAAACTGAGAAATTAATTGCCATCAACGGCACAAAGCTCTATGTTGAAAAAACGGGGCAAGGTGATGTGATTCTACTGATCCACGCTGGAGTTGCTGACAGACGAATGTGGGATGAGCAATTTGACACCTTCTCAAAAACACATTCTGTTATTCGCTTTGATTTGCGAGGTTATGGTGATTCAAGAATGTCGGCAGGCACCTTTGCTCATCACCAAGATGTAGCAGGGATATTATCGAATTTTGGGGTTGAGAAAGTGGTTGTCATTGGGGCTTCTTTTGGAGGATATATTGCGATTGACTTTGCGCTAAGTTATCCTGAACTTGTTGAAAAGCTTATCTTAGTAGCCCCTGCTTTGGGCGGGCACGAGTTCAAATCAGCAGAGATGCTGGACTTTTTTGAAAAGGAAGATGGACTGCTTGAAGATGGGGGTTTGGATGCCGCTACAGAATTGAATCTAAAAATGTGGGTGGATGGTCCTCATCGAGATGCTGGAGAAGTTGATCCAAAAGTGCGAGAACAAGTCAGAGAAATGCAGAGAAAGATATTTGCGCAACCGGATGTGGACGATGTTGAAGAGCTGGCAATTGTCCCCACAGCGATCTCACGTTTACACAAGATCGAACCCCCAACACTGATCATTAGCGGAGAGCTGGATGTAGGTGAGTTCCAAGAGATTTCACAGCTTCTGGGGAAGAAAATTTCAAATGCTAAAGAGATAACGATGACGGGAGTCGCACATTTGCCAAGTATGGAAAAAGCGGAGGCGTTCAATCGCATCGTGCTAGATTTTGTGAGAGACGAAGGCTAAAACCATTCACACACTAATTTTGCAAAAGCAAGCATAAGAGAAAAGGAATTCAATCATGAGTGAAAAATATAAAATCGTCTCTGTTGAGAAGCCAGAAGAATCCGCGTGGGGGATCATTGGCGGCGGCCTTAGCAAATATAATATAGAAAAAGTTGGTGACAACAAATTTCAACGCCTATGTTTTACATTACAGGATTCTGAAGAGGAAATTGTGGGTGGTATTCTGGGCGAAGTATATTGGGGATGGTTATATGTAGATTTGTTGTGGGTAAAAGACGAGCTTCATGGCCTGGGATATGGGCATCGCCTTTTGATAAAACTTGAAGATGAAGGCCGAAAACTTGGTGCCAAAAATGCGTATCTGGATACATTCAGTTTTCAGGTGCCAAATTTCTATAAAGACCATGATTATCAGGTTTTTGGTGAACTGCAAGATTTCCCACCTGGCCATCAACGATATTTTTTTAGAAAAGAACTATAAGGAAAATAGTATGACAGAATATTCAAAAAGAATCAAAGATTGGTTGCATAAAGAGAATGTAGATGCCGAGTTACTCAGTTTTGATGAAAGTGTCCATTCTGTAGAAGAAGCTGTTGCCGTTAGTGGCCATCCCGTTGAAAGAATAACAAAGTCAATCGTGATGATCACATCGGCAGACGATTTGGTTATCGCAATGGTTCCGGCCAAAAACCGTGCCAGTACTGAAAGAGTAAGAAAATTCTTGAAGCTTGACGAGCGTCCACGTATAGCTAGAGCGGAGGAAGTTGAAAAGTATCTTGTGCAACAGGTTGGTGGAAACTCACCTTTCAATGCCCCGAATGCCATAATCCTTATTGACCCAAAACTTCTCGAAGAAGATTGGATTTTAACAGGCGGTGGCGATGATCGGTATCTTATAAAAATAACTACAGAAGAACTCAAAAGAGTTGTAGATTATACAGAAGCAAGAGTTCGTAAATAAAGGCTGCCTGCCAAAGAAATTTAGCCGGCTGTTGAAGTAGTAAGAGGCGATTTGACACTATCAAGTGCCAAATCGCCTTTGGGTAAAAATAGATGAAATTCAATTTTAGTGCAACAAAAATATACCTCTTTATCGAAGTCGCTGCATCAACCTTTTTCCCAATGATCTTTGTGGCATCTTCGCTTTATCAGGTCACTGTAGCGGGGCTGACTCCTCTGCAATTGGTACTTGTCGGTACAGCCTTGGAGGTCTCAGCTTTTATCTTTGAGATTCCCACAGGTGTGGTCGCCGATATTTATTCACGTAGGCTTTCCATCATCATCGGATATATCTTGATGGGACTGGGTTTTATGGTGGAAGGTTTTTTCCCAGCCTTTGTCCCCATCTTATTAGCACAAGTCATCTGGGGGTTGGGATACACTTTTACCAGCGGAGCTTCTCAAGCCTGGATCAGCGACGAGATCGGCGAAGATAAAGCAAATAAACTCTTTCTGCGTGCGACACGTTTTGGGCAATATGCGGCCCTGCTCGGAACGGGTCTCGCTGTACTTGTCGGTGGGGAAAATGTGGCCATGCCCATTCGTCTGGGCGGAACAGGAGTCTTTTTGATCGGTGTAGCACTCATGCTAACCATGCCCGAGACTGGTTTCAAACCTACTCCCAAAGAAGATCGCGATACTTGGGGACAAATGGCTTATACCTTTAGAGAAGGCATCAAAGCCGTTCGTGCTCGCCCTCGCCTAAAAACGATCCTCTGGATCGGCTTATTTTATGGTCTATATAGCGAAGGCTTCGACCGATTATGGGTCAAACATCTGATTGATAATTTTGAATTACCCGCTCTTTTTATGAGCAATCAAGTCGCCTTTTTCGGTGTCGTGCGCGCAATCGGTACAGTTCTCACAATCATTGCCATGCGCTCTATAGAAAAACGTTTGGATACCAGCCAGCCCCAAGCCATCGGGCGTGCAATGCTCTTCGTCACGGGGTTAATCTCAGTGAGTCTGATCGGGTATGCAATTTCGCCGCTCCTCATCGTGACGCTTGGGATATTCCTGCTGATCATGGTACTGCGCAGGGTAGCCATTCCGCTTTATACATCTTGGGTTAATCAAAAACTGGATTCAGAGACTCGTGCAACTGTGCTCTCGATATCCAGTCAGGTGGATGCCGTCGGGCAAATTGCCGGTGGACCTGGAGTGGGATTGATCGCCAAACTAGTTTCCGTTATCGCTGCACTCTCAACCTCGGGTTTGCTACTGACCCCTGCACTTTTTCTTGTGAGACGAGCAAATGCCCAGTCACAGGAACAAGTTGAGCATGATTGGAATCACTCCTAAACATCAGATGGGGCGAATTTTAAGTAGCTAATATTTCCCTCTGGCACATCTTTTGACACCCTATCCCCCATGCTATAATCTCTTCAAAAAAATGGAGTTTCTATGCCTAAAACTAAAAATCACTCTGTCATGATCTGGTTATTCATCTTTGCATTTGTTGTCGCTTTTCTGGTTGTATTTGGTGGCTATGTCCGCCTGACCCGTTCAGGATTATCCGTTGTTGAGTGGAATCCAGTCAGTGGTGTATTTCCTCCGATTGGTGAGCAAGCGTGGGATATTGAATTTGCTAAATACCAACTGACGCCAGAGTTTCAGCAAGTAAATAATAATATGACGCTGGAAGGATATAAACGTATTTTTTATATCGAATGGCTTCACAGACTCATCGCTCGCTTGGCGGGGTTTTTCTATGCTATCCCTGTTTTCTACTTTTTAGCAAAGAAAGCCATTCCGCTTAAGGAGTTCGGTGTTTATGTTGTGATGGGCTTGCTCTTTGTAAGCCAAGCTTTTATGGGATGGTTTATGGTTGCCAGCGGTCTGATTGATCGTCCATCTGTCAGTCATATCCGTCTCACGATTCATTTGCTCTTTGCCTTGAGTCTGTTTGCTCTGAGTTTATGGGTGGCTTTGGGGCATCGGTTTGGTTTCCCTGATTACAGCAAAAAAGTTAAATGGTCTGGGTTTTCAAAATTGGCAGCTACTGGCGTAGGTGTTTTGCTTACTCAGATTTCCTACGGTGGGTTCACTGCTGGGCTTAAAGCTGGTCATGTGTCGAATACGTGGCCCCTCATGTTTGGGAGTTGGCTTCCATCTGGGCTTTTTGACAAAGCCATATATCTCTTAGAGTCGCCACAGACAATAGTCTATGTACACAGGTGGTTTGCCTTTGTCGCCCTGACTTTTGGCTTGTACCTGTACTATGCTGCATGGAAATATGATGCTCCACGAGAATTGAAAAATGCCTTGTTGTGGATATTGGGAATAGGCTCTTTGCAGATCACTTTTGGGGTGTATGTAGTCCTCTATAATGTCCAGATTTGGCTTGCGCTGACGCACCAATTAACTGCTGTGCTCTTACTTGGGATGTCCTTGTTTTTTGTTCATCGCCTGCGAGATCTGGATTATGTAAGAGTTATGAAAGAAATCTGATAATTCATATAAAAATAGCCGTCACTGATGTATTTAAATTTGGCTTTCGTTTATAATAATCAAGTATCTAAAAACTAATATTTTTACTAGTCACCTGACAGTTTATCGTCAGCGATAGGAACAAAGCGAAACAGGAGCAA
>JABGOQ010000168.1 GCA_018645405.1 Anaerolineae bacterium
ACTCGATTTTGCCTGCCAATCAACCAACTAATTACTAACTGTCATGTCGCTAGTATTTTTTCCAATCTTCGTAGTGACCAAGTTCATCTTCTGCGATTTGGTTAAGAATTTTGCCGTTTTCTGTGTCTGGCATCTTTTCTGCCAAGCGTTTGTATATATGATATTCGGTGATTTCATTTTTCTGAAATGCCAGTAATTGCTGACGAACTTCGTTGCTGAGTTCCATTTTTTTCTCCTGGATTTTTTTGATATTGTATTTAGGGTATATTAGATAATCTTAGTGTTGATTTTACTATTACTCTCTATTTCTAAGATTATTTTTTTGTAAGTTCTACAGCACTATTATATGTGAATATTGTTTTGGAATCATTACCTTAAGTTACTAAAAATAATTTTTCAAATATGCTAAAATAAGAGCGATGAATAAAAACGTAGACCCCTCCAAAAAAACGGCATCTTATCAGGCACATAAACAAGATTTTGTTTGGCAAATTCTTGCTCCTATTCTTGTTGCTCTGATTTTGGTCATTAGTGCCTCAGTCGCTGTGGCAATAAGCCCTGCCGCATCGGCTAGTTTATGGGCAGATATATCGACCATTTGGATTATTATCCCATTGCTCGTTTTTGCCTTTATTTTTCTCGTGATCTTAAGTGCCGTAATTTATGGGATGACGAAGCTACTTGATATAACCCCAATATATACACAAAAGTTAACTGCATTAATTTATCTTGCTAAAGAGAAGATTGAGCATGCAGCAGATACAAGCGCAAAGCCGATTTTCTTTTTTGAAGAATTATCGGCGAGTATTAAAAGTATCTTTATAAAAAATAAGGGAGCTTAAATATGGATGAAATAGAAAAAGTTGAAAACGAAACATCAAAAATTCTTGCCGCCGGGGCAATTATCGGCGCGCTGACTGGGATTGGCACAGCCTATTTGTTGACAAAAAATGCAGAAAAAGAAGGAAAAGAGCTTGCCATCAATTCTGGGCAAGGCTTAAAACTTGGCTTGCTGATTTTGGGTATGTTGCGCCAAATTCTAAAACTGGACGGCTAGATGCCTAATCCGATCGTCTGGTGGGAGTTAGCCACCCATGACCAAGAAAAATCTGCTAAATTCTTTCAAGATGTCTTTGGGTGGGAATTGGAACTTGACGAAAAAGTAGGCTTCTATAAAATGAAGCATGAGCCGCCCCAGATCACCGGTGGCGGTATTTTTACACTCAAGCGTGCAAAACTGCCCTTTGTCTCACTTTATATTCAAGTCGACGATATTGAGGCAAAAGCCAAAGAAATTGAAGAGCATGGTGGGCTGGTTAAAGACTCACCCTTTGAAATTTCTTCTGGTATTCAACTCTGTCTTTTTAACGAGCCGTCCGGTGTTGAATTTGCGATGATTGCCTATACAGCTAAAGCTATTCAATAGCTTTAGCAAGATTATCGGAAAGATAAAAATCCCCGAATAACTTATTCGGGGATTTCGTTTATCTATTTGCTTATAGATTATTTGCTACCAACCACCAAGACCAGCATTGTCTGGGCTAATATATTGCAAACCGTGAAGACCAGCACAGGCATCGTTCTCCACTTGTTGGATAATGGCAAATTGTCTCCAAATTTCAGGACCAATTTCAACGCCATCTACGTTATACCATGTTCCACCATCAAGAGAAGCATCAGCAGGGGCAGCTACGATCTTGACAAAGTAATTCCACTTGCAAACTTCGCCATTTTCTCCTTCATATTCACCTGACTGATGATTTGTGAGCCAAGCACCAGAGCCGATATAGGTATCAAAACCATAATGCCTATCCAGCTTTAGATCACCATCACAGTCTTGATTTGAAATCCAGGCATCGTTCCATTTCATCATTAAATTTACATCTTTATAAGGCTGGCACCATGCTGCATCACGATAAGAATCGCAGTAGCCACCTTTGAACATACGACCCTGATAGTTGTAACCCCAATCATCAAAACCGAGTAAGATAGGCGAGCCATCAGATGCTACCAAATCACCACTTTGGATTGTTGTGCAAGCATTTTTTTTGGCAGATACGTCGCTTATGTTTGCAAAAGCTACTACCGCTATAAGCAATATAGATACAATTACTAAAAGAGTTATCTTCTTCATACTTTTTCTCCTAACACCTAGTTGAATATAAAAACATAAAAAATAAAGAGATGTCTTATAAAATTTCCTCCTTACATAAATTAAAAACAAAAAACCGACCATAGGGCCGGTTTCGCTATTAGCTCCCCAAAAATCTTTCCCGCTTGCGTTGTTATTGTGATGAGGGATGAGCGACCAAATCTGATTTTTGGTTCATCGCTTCCATAACTTCTGATGCTGGCAGATTTAATAACCTCTCTGCTCAAATCTCAGTATACAGAAAATTGATTTCAAATTCAAGAGCCAAATTTTAGGTTTTTCTACAGACCAATCCCTTTAAATACGCCCCTTCAGGGAAATTTAGTGCAACGGGATGGTCTGTACCTTGTGATAATTTTCGGATGATTTGCGCATCCACGCCTGCATCTAATGCCGCGCCAGCGACAATCTTTTGGAAGAGGGGTGCATCTACGCCGCCAGAGCAGGAGTATGTGACCAAAACGCCGCCTGGACGCAAAAGTTTGAATGCCAGAAGATTGATGTCCTTATAGCCCCGCGCCGCTTTTTTGACTTGTGAGCGCGTGGGTGCAAATTTGGGGGGATCAAGGATGATCATATCGAAATCACGGCGGGAATCTCTGAATTTTCGCAACTCCTGAAAAACATCACCTTCGAGCCATTCGTGATTTGAGCTTGCTTGCCCGTTAAGAGCCGCGTTCTCTGCCCCCAACTTGAGTGCCTCCCCTGAAGAATCGATAGACATAACTGATTTCGCTCCCCCTGCCGTCGCGTGGATGCTGAATCCGCCTGTATAGGAAAAGCAATTGAGTACGTCTCGGTCTTTGGCAAATTGACCCACGAGATGACGATTTTCGCGTTGATCAAGATAAAATCCCGTTTTATGACCGTGAGCAATATCGACCGTAAAACGTATTCCGTATTCCGTAATTTCTACTTTATCAGGTGGGTTGCCGCGTAAAATGCCAGCTTTTTCTTCTAGTCCTTCGAGTTTGCGTACTTCTACATCTGAGCGTTCGTAGATGTCTTTGATGCCTGTTAATTCGATGAGTAAATCTGCGAGAGTTTCTTTCCAGTATTCTGCGCCAGCGGTGAGTATTTGCATGACCAGCACATCGTCATATTTATCTACGATGAGACCGGGGATACCATCTGATTCGGCGTGAATTAAACGGTATGCGTTTATCTCTGCGAAAGATGCTCGGCGATGGATAGCGGTATCTAGTTTCAGGCGCAGAAAATCTGCATCCACAGGGGTATCAAGCCAACCCCACGCGCGGGCACGGATGCTGGAATTTGGGGAGTAGGCGGCTTTCGCCAAGAAATCGCCTGTTGCGGAGAGGATGTCTACAGTCTCCCCCATCCCAGCATTTCCATCCAAATGCGCAACTGCTCCTGAAAATATCCAAGGGTGGCGGCGGAGAAGAGATTTTTCTCGGCTGGGTTTTAGAATTAATGAAGTCATATTTAAAAAGTAAGGGCGCACCATGCTGCGCCCTTACTAGGTGGATTAGATAATCCCAATTTCTTTGCCTGCTTCTGCTAAAACATCTAGCGCGTAGGCAATGTCTTTGGTGGCGTGCGCGGCGGTGATGGTGGAGCGGAGGCGAGCAAGACCATTTGCTACAGCGGGCGAAACGACTGGGAGAACAAAAAGGTCTTTTGCTTGCGCAACGGCGGTGAGTTCGTAGGCACGCTCATCATCGCCACAGAGAATAGGCACGATGGCGGTTTCAGACATCATTGTATCGAAGCCCGCAGATTTTAGCCCACCCAAGAATTGCTCTGTATTTTCATTTAGTTTTTCCATGCGCCAGGGTTCATCGAGGATAACTTTGAAGGATTCCATTGCGGCAGCGGCTTGTGCGGGGGGGAGGGCGGCAGAAAAAATATAAGCACGGCTGGCGTGGCGGAGATAATTGATCATATCTTTTTTGCCTGCCACATAACCGCCCACAGAGGGGATAGTTTTGCTGAGCGTGCCCATTTTGATATCGACTACATCACCAAGCCCGAAATGTTCTTCGATACCGCGCCCGGTTTTACCGAGAACACCGACAGAGTGGGCTTCGTCCATCATTAGCCAAGCGTCATATTTTTGGCAGAGTTCAACCACTTTGGGGAGATCGATAATATCGCCATCCATGCTGAAAACGGCATCAGCGATGACCAATTTGGCAACATCGGAGGGAGTTTGTTTGAGACGTTGCTCAAGGCTCTCCATGTCATTATGTTTGAAACGGCGGAAAAGCGCACCAGACATCATACAACCATCTACGATGCTGGCGTGGTTGAGCTTATCTGAGAGCACCCAATCACCGCGCCCCATGAGGGTGGAAATGACGGTCAAGTTTGTTGCGTAGCCTGATGTATAGGTTACAGCGGCTTCGGCATGTTTGAAATCGGCGATCGTTTCTTCGAGTTCGACATGCAAATCGAGCGTTCCTGCGAGGGTGCGGACACCATTTGTGCCTGTCCCATATTTATCGACAGCGGCTTTTGCGGCAGCGCCAATGCGTGGATGTCCTAATAAGCCTAAATATCCGTAAGAGGCATACATGCCCATATTCCGCCCGTTCACTATTACGCGTGAGTCGTCTAAAATTTCGCTCACTGCCATATTATAAAAATATGCCCCACGTGCTTTTAAATCTGCAGCACGGGCGGCCATTGCCTGAATGCGTTGTGAGACTGAATCTGTGCCTTTTTTCGAGTCCATAAATAGCTCCTTTATAAGTGCAAAAAAGTCAACTGAGTTTAGTCCACTGACGTAGAAAAGTCAAACAAAATTGGAGGGATTGAGAGATTGTACAGACTGAAAAGTTTATCCTGTTAATACCGTGGTGCCTATCTGTAAATATCTACAAATCGAATTCTATCGTGTTTTGAATTTGGGAAGCATTTAATAAACATTTTCTGCAGAAAAAACAGCAAAGCCCACGCTATAAGCATGGGCTTTGTACTTCTTTTTCTACTTTCTGAGCTAAAGTGCAGACATTAAATATAAATGTCGTTCAGACTCGTTTATTTTCACTTTTTTCTCAATTTTAAAACGATATTTGAAAACGCGTTCAAAATCATCAAGAGTGTATTCATCAAAAATATCTTCGCGGCTTTGGAGCAACTTCTTCACCTTAGAATCAGATTTAGGTACAAATTCGATAATCAGATTCTTTCCCATATCCCCAAAGAAATCTGCCAATTGTTGAAGAGGAACATTATTAGAAATCGCTAAATGATGAACCAATGCCAGCGCAAAAACCATATCAGCGGGGGCACGATTTGTGAAGGACTCTCGTTCTTTATTATGCCAACCAAGCGCAGGGCTAGGATTCGTCAAATCTAAGACTAGTGGCAAAAGATTTTCTTCTTTTGTTTCTTTTACTTGTCTATAATTTTGCTCCACTGCGGCAGGGTCAATGTCAAAAGAGACTGTGAAAATGTCTTGTTCAGAAGCTAAACGACTGAAAACACCATTATTTGCACCTAAATCCCAAATTTGAGCAGGTTTCTGCTCTGCAACCCACTTTGAAATCAATTCTTTTTTATGCAAAAAAGCGGTATCTGAGTAATTGGTAATTTCATAATAATTACCCCATTCTGTACCAGCAGGGTTCCATTCCAGTTTTTTAATGGTATTTCTAAGGCTCTCAATCATAGAGAAAAGGGCTTGCTTGCCAATTTCTTTTATCTTCTTTTGCGCTTGAATATCTTCGTCAGCATATTTTACTTGCGCTTTTGCATGCAAGTGGATGTGCATCATTAAACCCGCATTGAGTTTTGTTGAGGACGGGAGTAGGCTACTGGCTAAATCAAGGGGAATGCCATCGATATAAACGCGCAATAATTGACTAAGACGAATATCCTTTTTTGCCATCAGCGCAAGGGGGGCTAGAAAATGTTGACAAAATTGTTTATAAGCAACCCACGCTTCTCCTTCTTTATAGAATTCAAAAGAGAGCGTGTCGATGAGCATTGTTTTGCCCTGATGAAATTGAATATTATAAGCACTCGCATCTTTCAGTGACATCCCCTCTTTGATAGCACGTTTTTGAATAGCAAGTATTGTTAGCGCAGCAGATTTGAGTTGCGAAAAAGACCATTCATAAGGATAAGAGATGAATGGAAGTCTTTCAGGTTGAAGAACTTGTAGAGCGATTTCAGGCTCAATGGGAGTAATATCCACTTCTTGATGCTTAACTAAACGCCCAACTTTGCTGAGACTTTCATAAAGCCCTGATTCCATAAGATGCTTATATTCTGCCGCATATTTTTGATTGACTTGACGATAAAGTACGCCCTCATGGGTGAAGAGAAATCCACTTGGGTCTCGAAATGATGCAGGGTGTTGCATTAGTTTATTCTTCGAAATCGTCATTATTTTCTTCGTCAACTTCTTGGGTATCTTTACCAAGCATTTTCAAAATCTTTGCCCATTGCGACCTGATGAAAAGCCCTCCTCCTAGTAAGGCAGCAACCAATAATTGAATAAGAATACTACCTGAACCTGGGTCAAGATACAGTGCTGGTGAAAAGTGCATTTTTATTTCTCCTTATTGAATAAATACCTACATACTAATTTGTCTTCAAATTTACTTTGTTCTGAGGTGGAAAACTAATATTATTTATACCACCTTCTCATGATTTTTCTTAAAAAATTAGTTTTGAAAAACACGATCTTCAATTTCCCAAGCATGATCGAGGATATGCCAAACTACTCGCCGCATGAAATAAGGTGTTGACCACATCGCACCACCGCGCGGTCCCCGCTCTGGGATTTCCCCATTCACGGCAACTTGCAGTGTTTCCAGAATGGCTTGGCGTACGATGTATAAATCGCCTTGCTGGTCTTTTGCAATTTTTTGGCCTTGCTTTTTCAAGTAGTTCAGGTCAGCTTCGAGAATATGTTGAACTATTTTCTCTAAATCGCGCCCACCGCCTCGTGGACCTTTGCGTAGTTCTTTCCCTTCCGTATACGAAACAGCTTCGTCGAAAACTTGCCAGCAGGCGCGAAGTAACTTCTGGTATTCTTGACGCTCTTCTTCTGTGATCAGGCATTTGTCTACAGCGGGCGTGATACTTGGCGCACCAAAATCGGTGGTTGCATTCCCTTCGTATTTTGCGATGATACGAAAACCTTCTATGCTACCTGGGGCTTGAAAATTGATTCCAGCATGGTGCATGACTTCTGCGTAGCATTTCCCATAATCAAGCAAAGCTTCAAGCGCGGCGTCTTCGCTTTTTCCGCTGCGGCACCAACCGAGCCAATCCACGGCACAGGCGAAGGTTTTCTTTTTTCCGATTTCGAGATAAATATC
>JABGOQ010000130.1 GCA_018645405.1 Anaerolineae bacterium
GAAATTCGATACCATGATCTTTTTGATTCTGCGCCTGATGGAGTCAGTATTCTGGATGCGAAGGGGACGATCATTGAATGTAGCCAAAGCATGGCTGAGCTTTATGGCTATGCTCAAGCAGAAGAGTTATATGGGAAGAATATGCAAGAGTTAATGAGCGCAGATTCCCATAAGGCCTTTCGAGAAAAAATGCCTCAGCTTCAAAACTTAAACCCTTCCGAAGGAGAAATTCAGATTTCAAGACCAGATGGCAGTGTAGTAGATGTATGGCGTAAAGGCATTCCTTTAACAGGTGCAGATGGGAATTTTTCAGGCATCTTGAGTTATGACAGAGATATTAGCAAACGAAAAAAAGCAGAATTGAAATTGAGAGAAAGCGAAGAGCGTTTTAGTAGCTCTTTTGAAAGTTCCAATATCGGTATGACGATGACAGGCTTAGATGGTCGTTTTTTGCTTGTCAACAAGGCATTGTCTAAAATGCTTGGCTATACTCGTGCAGAGCTTAAAGCCAAAAGGCTTCGAGATATTACGCATTCCGAAGATGCACAAAAGAGTTTGGTCTATTTGCGAATACTTCTCAGGAACGAAATTAATTCTTTTGAAGATAAAAAACGGTATATCAGAAAAGATGGCTCAATCTTTTGGGTTGAGATCAGAGTGTCTGCTGTAAGAGATGAAGAAGGTAACTTGCAATACTTCTTTAGGCATATTTTGGACATCAGCGAGCGTAAGCGAGCAGAGGAAAAACTGAGAGCAAGTGAAGAGCGGCAACGCACCTTATTGGAAGCGACCAGTAGCGCAGGTATTTTTCTTTTTGTGGTTGATGATTCGTATAATGTGCGATATATGAATACGCCTATGATCGAGGCTTTTGGAGATTTGGTGGGGAAAACTTGTCACAGTGCTGTGAATGGGGGTAAATCTCCCTGTGATTATTGCCAACTATCTAAAGTGCTTCAAGAAGGGGAGCAGGTACATTACCAGCCGACAATTGCCGATGGCAGGGTTTTTGATATTATCGCTTTGCCTTATACTGATATTGAGGGCACACTTTGTAAATTGGAAATAATTCAGGATATTACAGAGCGAGTGCAGTCAGAAACTGAGCTAAAAAAACTCTATCAGGCGGTAGAGCAAAGTGCAAATTCTGTTGTGATAACTGATCTGGATGGCTCAATTGAATATGTTAACCCAAAATTTCTAAAGCTAACCGGATACACAGAAGATGAGATTTTAGGGGAAAATCCACGTGTCCTGAAATCTGGAGAGCATAGTAAAGCCTTTCATAAAAATCTGTGGGAGACAATTACTTCTGGGGAGGAGTGGCATGGGGAGTTTTGCAATAAGAAAAAAGATGGCTCTCTTTATTGGGAAAGTGCCAGTATAGCTCCTGTTTTAGATGCAAAGGGGAAGGCCGTTAATTTTATTGCAGTTAAAGAAGATATTACGCAGCAAATGTATATAGAAAGAGAATTACAAAAATCTTATAGAGAGTTAGAGACTAAAGTTAAAGAACGTACAAAAGAACTAAGCGAAAGCGAAGCCCGCTACCGCGCTATCATTCAGGATCAAACTGAATTCATCAATCGCTTTTTACCAGATGGTACTGTTACCTTTGTGAATCAGGCATTAGATCAATATAAGAAGAAAACTCAAAAATTTGATACCTTTGTAGGCAAAAATCTATTTGATTTTTTCTCTGAAAAAGATAAAAAAGATTTCCAATTATGGATGGAAAACGCTACACTTGAAAACCCTATATATACTCGACTACATATAGGGCACTTATCAGATGGCAGTGAGAATTGGGAGAGATGGACAAACAGAGCCATCTTTAACGATAATGGAGAATTAACTGAAATTCAGGCAGTAGGAAGTGATGTTACAAAAGAAGTAGAAGCCGAGCGATTATTAAAAGAAAGCGAAGCTCGTTACCGCCTTCTAGCAGAAAACACAAGTGATTTTGTCTGGATTGCAGATATAGAAAAGTTGTCTCTTTCTTATGCCAGCCCCTCTGTTAAAGAAATGTTTGGCTATACCCCAGAAGAATTTATTTCTCGCTCATTAGAAGAGAGATTAACACCAGAGTTTGTTATCAAAGTTCAACAAATCTTAGAAGAAGAGCTTGCTGCAAATATAAAAGGAAAAGACCCCGAGCGAACACGTGTCATAGAAGCTGGCATGTATCATAAAGAAGGGCATATTATATGGATAGAAACAACCGCACGCTTTATCTATAATGAGAAGGGAGAGCCCAAAGGCCTGATGGGAGCAGCCCGTGATATTACAGAACGAAGAGAAACAGAAGAAAAGTTGCGCCAGCAAGCGACCACTGATCCGCTCACTGAAATTTTTAACCGCCGCTATTTCTTTGAAGTTGCCCAGCAGGAACTCGAACGCTCGCAGCGTTATAAGCGTCCGCTTTCTATAATCATCTTTGATATTGACCACTTCAAAAAGATCAACGATACCTATGGTCACAACGCAGGGGATGAAGTCTTGCGCAAACTTACAGAAGGATGCGCAGAGAGCTTGCGTGAAAATGATATTTTTGCCCGTTACGGTGGCGAAGAATTTGTGATCCTGCTTCCCGAAACCGATTCGGATAGGGCAGAGCAAATGGCAGAACGGATGCGCAAAAGCTGCGCCGAAACGCCCCTCGACGTTGGCGTTGCCACCGTTAATCAAACAGTGAGCTTCGGCGTCGCCAATCTCAATGGCGAAAAAATCGATCTCGACGAATTACTCCTCCGCGCCGACAAAGCACTCTACCAAGCAAAAGAAGCGGGGCGCAATCGCGTTTGTCTGTGGGAAAAGAGTTAGGGGAATAAAAAAATAGACGTAGTTGCCCAAAATAAAGACGCGAGTTTAAAAATTATTCTCGTAAACCGTATTGCGTATTACGTAAAATCATTAGAGAATACGTTTTCCTAAAGGATACCCTTGCGGTATCCGCAATACGCACTACCAATACTTTAAGTGGCTAGAAAAAAACCTTGACAAAAAGAAAAACCTATATATAATAATTTATATATAAAGGATAACTCAATGCTCACATATGCCCTACTCGGATTTCTTACCTATCAAAACGCTTCTGGATACGACCTAAAACAACTCATGGATGTATCTACATCCAATTTTTGGCATGCAAAGCAAAGCCAAATCTACACCACACTCAAAAAAATGGAAAAGGACGAGTTGGTCCTCTCGCATATTGAACCCCAAGAAAGCCGACCCAACCGTCGCGTTTATGAGATCACTGAAGCTGGACGAGCAGACCTGAAAAACTGGACAGCGCAACCCATCACGCAAATTGAATCACGCAAAGAAAAACTACTTCTGAAACTTTTTTTCTCTGCCCAACTTGACCCGCAAAGAATTTTGACCGAATTACGCCTTCAGAAGAATTTACATCAAACACAACTGGAAAAATACCAGACCATAACCAAAGATGTAATTGCTCAATTTTCTGCCAGTCTGGATATGCAAGAAGATGCCAAATTATGGGAAGCCACTCGTCGTTTCGGCGAACTCTACGCAGAGATGTACGTCCGCTGGCTAGATGAGACCATTAAATCGGTAGAGCAGGGAGCAGGAGAGCAGTAAATTAGTAAACTAGGAATCAGGTGGCAGAAAAACTGGTCTACTGATACCTGATTTACTAATCCACTGCCAGTTTTTTTATCCACTCTGATAAAAATTTATATATAACTAATAACTACAAGGAGAAATAAAATGTCACATAAAAATTTAGGACCCAAAACAGTTCAGCAAGCCATCGAAGGGATGACCCTCAGCATTGATCCTAACGAAGCCAAAGACTTGAATGCCACCATCCAATTCAACGTTTCTGGCGAAGGCGGCGGGGATTATTACCTCAGCATCGCTGACGGCAAATGCACCTTCACCGAAGGCTCAACCCCCGCCCCCACCCTCACCATCGAAACCCCTGCCGATGTCTGGCTGAAAATTGCTCGTAAAGAATTAAATGGCGCAATTGCGTTGATGACCGGTAAATACAAAGGCAAAGGCAAAATGGGATTACTAATGAAAATGGATAAAATTTTTTCCCGCCAAGCCACAGAAGCGGAACTAAAAGAAAAAGGCTGGCTCTAAAAAAACATTCTCACCACAAAGAGCACAAAGGGGCACTAAGTAAAAAAACTTTTTCATTGTGTTCCTCACCTGCACTTGCATCGCAGGTACAAGTGTCGTGTCCTTCGTGGTAAAAAACGATTTGCTTAAATTAGGAGAAAAAATGAAAGTATTAGCCATCAATGGCTCACCCCGCATGAAAGCCAGCAGTACCTATCACATACTTCAACCTATCCTCGAAGGCATGGAAGCGGCTGGCGCAGAAACAGAATTGATCCACGTCCGCAAACTCGATCTCGAAGCCTGCATCGGCTGTTACACCTGCTGGGTGCGTACGCCCGGCGAGTGCATCCACAAAGATAAAGACAGCATGGTCGGTGCAATGGAAAGCTACAACACCGCCGATCTCGTCATCTTTGGCACGCCGCTTTACCATTTCAGCATGAGCGGCATCCTGAAAACCTTCATCGACCGCACCCTACCGCGCATCGAACCCTGGCTCATCCCGCATCCCGACATCCCCGACACCACCTTCCACCCCGAGCGTTTCCACAAGCCCAACAAAATGATGCTCGTTTCCCCCTGCGGCTTCCCCGAATTTTGGCATTTCGACTCCCTTGTCGCCACCTTCAAGCAGATGGCGCGCATGGAGCGTTTTGAGTATCTCGGCGAAATTCTGCGCCCGGGTGCCGAGCCTCTTGCCCGCCGCTCCCTACAAGGTCTCTTCACGAGTTATTACGATATTCTCCATCAGGCGGGCGAGCAAATTATTCGTGATAATGAAATTTCTGAAGAAACCCAAGTCGAACTCCGCAAGGATTTATTCCCCGGTGGCAAAAAAGCATTTTACGATATGTCTGCCGCCTATTGGACTCAGCAAATGGATCGTTTTAAAGTACCGGATGATATGCGTCACACCGTCCCGATTCTTGCAGATGATTTGGATAGCATCCCCTTCGCCCCCGCCGGAACGGACGCGAATTCGGGCGTGCCGCGTGCCAACGGGCGTTATCTCGTCCCCACCGAATATATGCTCAACACGATGCTCGGCATGTTCAACCCCCAAGCGATTCCCGGTCTTCGAGCAACTGTTCAATTTAGATTTTCCCCACCAAAAAGAAATGATTTCGACTTCGGCTCTGCCAACTGGTATATGAATATCAACGATGGCAACTGCTCTCTCCACGCAGGGCGCACGGCATTGCCCACCCTCAGCATCACCACACCCTACGAAGTCTGGTTCGATATTGGGATGGGCGCACTCAACGCCGAATCCGCTTTTGATGATGGCAAATACGATGCCAATGGCTCGATGACGCTCCTCGAGCAATTCTCGACCATTTTTGAGCACCCACAACCCAATGAAAATGGAAAAGTAAACCCCGAACTAGATATGATTATGCTGGGAATGCCCACAGCCTTCAACCCCAAAGCCGCAGGGGATATGGATGTCACCGTCCAATTTGTGCTGGGCGGCGCAGGCGGCGGGATGTACTATCAGCGCATCCAAAATGGCGAATGTACCGCACAACGCGGTCCTGCCCTCAACCCCGATCTGACCATCAACGCCCCCGCCGAAGTTTGGCTGGCGATCTCCAAAGGCGAGATCGACGGTCAAGAAGCCTTCATGGAAGCCAAATATCGGGCAACGGGTGATATGAGTATCATGCTCAAAATGGGCGAGTTATTCAAAGCCACAGGGCTGCCCCCCGCACCCGTCTCACAACCTTCGACAAAAGAAAAAGTAGAAGAAAAGGAAGAAGAAATGGTAGATATGACTCAACTCAATTGTCACGACACCATCGCCGGGATGCCAACCGTCTTCAATGCCGAAGCAGCGGGAGATTTATCCGCTGAGATTCAGTTTCTGGTTAACGGTGAAGAGCCGGGGACCTATTATCTGCACATCGAAACGGGAACCTGCTCATTTCGCGAGGGCGAAGCGGATTCTCCATCCCTCACCATCAAAACCCCATCCGAAATTTGGCTGGCAATCAGCCGCGGCGAGATGGAAGGTCAAAGCGCATTTATGCAACAGAAATACACCGTCGAAGGCGATTTCACGCTCTTGATGAAATTGGATAGTTTGTTCAAAGGATAAGGAATTACGCTCCCTTGTAAACTTGCCCCCCTGCCCGTTCGGGCATCCCCCCAAATACCAAAAGCATGGAATTTGGGGGAGGCTGGGAGGGGCAGTCCTTACTACAAGACAAAGGAAAAACATGGATACATCAAATCTCAACCTCCCTCAAACCCTCGAGGGGATGCCGCTCACCTTCAATCCCGAAGCTGCTGCTGGACTTACCGCCACCATCCAATTCAATGTCTCTGGCGATGAACCCGGCGTTTACCATCTCTCTATTGCAGATGGCGAATGTCATTTTCACAAAGGCGCGGCGGATTCTCCCACGCTCACCATCGCCACGCCATCGGATGCCTGGCTGAAAATTAGCCACGGTGAACTCTCCGGTCAAGACGCGCTGATGCAGGGTTTATACACCGCCGATGGCGACCTGAGCCTGATGCTCAAGATGGATGCGCTTTTCGGCAGTGCCAGCGAAACAAGCTACGAAGCCCCCGCTGACCAACGCCCCGCAGGTCCCATCGCCATCCCCGGCATGGCATGGATGACAATTGCCTTTATCCCGTGGATCATCCACTGGAGCACCTTCGACATCCCTAACGTGAGCCACTGGATCAGCGTTGGCATTCCGCTTTTTCTTTCAATTTTGCTCGTTGGCTACAGACTCAAGTTCGACCGCCCAACCTTCATGGAATGGGGCGGGCTGGGATTTTTCACCCTCTCTGGCGCGCTCGCGCTCACTGGCTCAGAAGGCTTCGCTCATTGGGGCAGCATCGTCAGCAGTCTCGTGATGGCAGGCTTATGGTTGAGCAGCATCCAATTTGCCAAAATGCCGCTCTCTGGCGAATACTCCAAGTGGGGCTTCGTCAAAGGGCTGTGGGGCAACAGCATGTTCATTTACCCCAACGCCGTCATCAGCCTGATGTGGTGCTGGCAATTCATTGCCGCCACTATGCTGGGCATCGCCGCAATCCTGCTCCCCGAGCAAATGCTGGTGCTCACAATCTCCCGTTATTTGCTGCTCATCCCCGCGTTTATTTTCACCTCTGCCTACCAAAAACGCGTCCCGATTTCCAATCCCCGATTTACCGATGCTAATTTGAACTTTTTGGCTGGGATGGGTCTCTCAGCGATTTCTGGATTACTGCTCACCTCCACAATGCCGGGAT
>JABGOQ010000057.1 GCA_018645405.1 Anaerolineae bacterium
GCGGGCGTCAAATATCTTGATATGGTGCAAATTGTCATGGAGCGGCTGGGCGTTGCTTGGGAAGTTGAAGGTGACGATCTGCTCATCTCAAGCGACCAATCACTTAAAGTCATCCCCGATCATGGAGATGCGATTCCCGAAATCAAGACCAATGTTTGGCCCGCCTTCCCAACTGATTTAATTAGCATCGTGATTACCATTGCCACACAATCAGAAGGCACTGTCATGTTCCACGACTGGATGTATTCGGGCAGGATGTACTTTACCGATAAATTAGTGAGCATGGGTGCAAAAATTATTCTCTGTGATCCCTATCGCTGTATCGTGCAGGGACCCTCTCCGCTTTTTGGCGAAAATGTTGACAGCCCCGACATTCGTGCTGGTATGGCATTACTTCTCGCAGCACTCGCAGCAGATGGCACATCTACGATCAGAAATATCAGCCAAATCGATCGCGGTTATGCCGATGTAGAGCAGAAGTTTAAAGCCTTGGGGGCGAAGATAGAGCGTGTGAGCGAATAGACTTGATGGGTGACGAGTGAAACGTAAAATTCACTCGTCACTTCTTACTTTCCCAATTTTCTGCGCAAAAAAGAAATCCCAGCTCTCATTTCCGGGACTTTCAAAACCCAAACACCCAAAAGATAGACTATCCCCCCAATCACGAGACCGCCCAATACGATCATCCACGTTGCGGACGTGATTTGGGTTTGCATCCACCAAATTAGCGCGATGCCCATCCCTAACGCGGCGAAGGATGCCTGCCCAAAGCCACGCGCGATATTCTTGCCGTCTATTCCGCTCAAGCGTTTTCGCATCAAGATCATTAACAAGACCGTCTCCAGGGCAGTAGCAAGGGAGTTGGCGAGAGCCAAGCCGCCGTGCGGCATCCAGCCGATTTGCCTGAAAAGCGCGGCAAAGGCGATGCTGAAAAACACATTCAAACTCATCGCACCGATTCCGACCAGAACAGGGGTTTTTGTATCATGTAGTGCGTAAAAAGCGCGTGCCAGAATTTCCATCACCGAATGGCCAACCAAGCCGACTGCATACCAAAGCAATGCCCATGCTACTAATTCTGTCGAATGTGCATCAAATTCTCCACGCTGATAGAGGAGGGTAATGAGTGGAACACGCAAAATAATGAGGCCTACCGCGGCAGGGATAGAGAGCAATAAAACCCCGCGGATCGTTGCTGCCAGAGAATTTCTGACTTCATCTAATTTGCCGAGCGCGTATTGTGCCGAAAATGTCGGCATTGCGGCTGTGGCAATAGATTGCGCAATTGCGACCTGCGCCATTAACATGAGAGCAAATCCAAATTCAATCCCGACAACAGAGCCAGCGGGCATTTTAGATGCCAACCAGGTATTTACCCAGAAGTTGAGCTGTACGACGGCGACACCCAAAAGGCGCGGTCCCATTAGACGAAGAACTTCAAATACGTTTGAGTCGCCAAAGCCTAAGGTAAGGATATATGGCGTGATTTTTTTCTCTGTGTTCTTCGCATCTTGGCGGTTTAGCCTAAGTAATGCCGGAATTTGCAATACTAAATGAAATAATGCCCCAATCACCACACCCCATGCTAAACCGCGAATGCCCATTTGGGGGGCAAGAACGAAAACGCCAAAAATCATCCCCAATTGATACATGGATGGTGTCAGCGCAGGGATCAGGAAAACCTGATGCGAGTTTAGAATTCCCATCACTAGCCCGCTTAAGCCGAAGAGAAATGCCGAAGCGAGTTGAATGCGGAGCAGCGTTACGGTTAAGACAAATTGTTCGGGATTCGCCGAGAAGCCGGGGGCTAATGCGTGACGCACTATTTGGGGCGCAAAAATTGCTGCCAGCGCGGCAAGCAAGCTCAAAACAAGCGCGACCCAGTTGGCGATTGCGCTTGCCAACCTCCACGCAGATTTGTTTTCATCCTTCGCGAGAAGCCCCGTAAAAGTCGGGATGAAAGCCGATCCCAATGCGCCACCTGCAACGAGATTAAAGAGAGTCTCTGAAACGCGATTTGCGGCGATGAAGGCATCCAGCTCTGCGCCTGCGCCAAAAGCCTGCGCAACGAGAATACGCCGTAGCAGCCCAACGATCTGCCCGAAGGCGAAAGCCAGCATGACGGTGCCCGCAGCGCGCGCGATTTGTTTATTTGCGTTCGATTCTTTACTCAAGAGAAGTTCCTGATGGTGATTCTAAGTTAAACGGTGCTGTTTTTTCTATAGCTGGAGTCCAAAGTCTCCAGACTTTGATTTTTCTTGAAAGCCGAAATCTGGAGATTTCAGACTCCATAAATTCTATAATTCATACCCTTTGACTGCAATCAGATTGGTATATTTGCGTCTGTGCAAACGTGCAATGAGCATCTGCCAATCTTCGAGTGGCTCAATATGCCCAAGGGGTCTTTCTTTGAGTTCGTAGAGCGTGAAGCCGAGATCACTCAAAATCTGGAGATAGGTGTGTGCGTCGCCGCCTGAAGCTTTCATGCCTTGGGGCCAAAACTCAGTTAGGAGGATTGTTTTTGTAGAACGACGCAAAGTTTCCATAAAGCCAGAAATGATTCTATGCTCGTAACCCTGCACATCTATCTTAACAAAATTGACTTCCTCGATACCTTGCTCGGCGAGAAGGTCATCCATTGATTTGGCTTCGATGGGGATGCTCTCCCATTCTTTGGGCGCATCAGAGACTCTGTTATCCGCTTTGTTTTCGGGGTTTAAAGCGAGAGTACGTGACCCGCTTTGTGATGAAGCCGCCATTTGAAAGAGATTAATTTTTGGAGCATCTTTCGTACCGCGCGCCTTTTGATTGACTTCCACGTTTTTTGAAAGTAACGCAAAAGATTCAGGATGCGGCTCTAGCGTGATAATCTGTCCATTGCTGTTTAGCGTATGCAGCGCGAGCGCACTATAAAGCCCAATATTGCCACCGACGTCAACGAAGACTATATCTTCACGACAATGCTTTTTGAAAAAGGCGATCTCACTTTTCTCGTAAACGCGCAAAGTAAGCGCACCAGAAAGGACAGGATCATTCGGGTTGAGATAAAGTGTTGCGGGGTCAACCTTAACTTTTTCAGGGATAATGCGCAAAAGAATCGCATTTGTCAATTTGCGTAGGGGGCGGGGTTTGAGTACTTCAGTATGAACAAATTCTGCGAGAGCCATATAAATCCCATTTCTGAGTTTTTAGTTTTAGAACGGGCAGAATTATACACCACGCAGTATAATGAACCATCAAATTTCACCGAGGTTTTTATGCGAAAAAATATCGTACTTTTGCTCTTTTTTTTATTGGCCGCCTGTCAGCCATTCTCTTCAGAAACCGAAACGCCCACTTTACCTACAATCGAACTCCCCGAAAATGCACAAAATGAAGTAATTGAAATTCCATTGGATATTGGATATGGCGTGGATGGCGGCTGGTACGAACTCTATTTCACTGACCCGATCCACCCTGATGCGGATTCTCTGCGGGGCGGACCCGACCGTCGGCTTGCTTCCGCTATAGATGACGCTCGTCTTAGCGTAGATTTAGCCGTCTATAGCTTTAGCCTGTGGAGCATCCGTGATGCTATATTAGACGCGCTCCATCGTGGTGTTCAAGTTCGCATCGTCATGGAAAGCAGCAATCGTGACCGGGATGTGCCCCAAGAGCTGACTGGTGCCGGCATCACTATTCTCGGTGATCGGCGCGAAGGATTGATGCATGATAAATTCGTCATCATTGACCGCTCAGAGCTTTGGATCGGCTCAATGAACTTCACAATTGGGGGCGGTTATAAAGATAATAATAATTTGATGCGCATCCATTCTCAGAAAATTATCGAAAATTACCAAACTGAATTCAATGAGATGTTTGAAGATGATCATTTTGGTCCCGACACTGTTTCAGATACCCCGAACCCCGTCACCTTTGTAAATGGGACGATGATAGAAACCTACTTCTCTCCCGATGATGGTGTTGCCGATGTGATCGTTGACCTGATCAGTAACGCAGATGAGAGCATTTACTTCATGGCCTACTCCTTTACTTCTGACCCGATCTCAGAAGCCATCCAAGCTCGTGCCGCGGAGGGAGTCACTGTTGCGGGTGTGATGGATTATAGTCAAATGAGATCCAATCAGGGTGGAGAATATGATACCTTTGCCCAAGCAGGCTACGATGTCCACACAGACGGCATCGACGGTTTGATGCATCATAAAGTTTTCATCATTGATGAGCAAATCGTGATCACTGGTTCATATAATTTTAGTCGCAGTGCGGAAGAGCGCAATGACGAAAATATACTTGTGTTTTATAATACCGATATTGCAGAAGAGTTTTTGAAAGAATTTGAAAGAGTTAAAGCACAAGTGGTAACGCCAGAGACATCAGAATAAAAATAGAATAGTCTATGCTTGGTTTTAGAATCTCTTTGAGATCAGTACCCAAGCCCAAATCAAGAGAGATGCGGTTTTATATCCAACTAGAAGGGAAGTTACTATGAATAAGAATACAAAAACAGTCTTGATCACATGCGGTATTATCACTATTTGTCTATTATGTGCGGGGGCAATTGCGCTTGGTGTGGTTTTCTTTGCCTCTTCGGGGGAGGATACTACAGCCTCTGTTCCCCCGGCTGAAGTATCTGCGGAACCTTCTCCTGTATTTGCTGCGCAACCAGCAGTAGAAATAGAAAATGGTGTTGCACCTGAAAATCTTTATGAGGCAGTCGTGCAAATTATCGCTGTTGTTGAAATAGATGGCGAATTGGTAGAAGGTTGGACTGGTTCTGGCTCAATCATCTCTCCAGATGGATTTATTCTGACCAATGCTCATGTTGTGCTTTCTGATAAATTTTATGATGTAAAAGGATTGGTGGTCGCTTTAACTACAGACCCTAATTACCCTGCCGAGGCACGATATTATGCTGAGGTGATGCAAGCCGATGAAGGCTTGGATTTAGCGGTGATTCGAGTCACAACTGATCTCAACAGTAATCCGGTTGATTACGCAACTTTGAATCTGCCAGCCGTTCCCTTAGGGGATTCTGATGCCTTAAAACTTGGTGGCGATATAACGATCATGGGATACCCTGGCATTGGTGGAGAGACCATTACTCTCACTTCTGGTGATGTTGGCGGCTTCACTGCCGAAGCGGGATTTGGACAACGTGCCTTTATCAAAACCTCTGCAACGATAGCAGGCGGGAATAGTGGCGGTTTGGCAGTGAATAGCAATGAAGAATTAATTGGCGTTCCCACTCAACTTGGGTATGGTGGAGACGATCAATATGTCGATTGTCGTTCCTTGGCTGATACAAATAGAGATGGCGTCGTAGACGATTATGATAGTTGTGTGCCCACAGGTGGATTTATTAATGCTTTAAGACCTATCAAACTCGCTCTTCCCCTGATCGAAGCCGCCAGACGAGGGGAAATCGGTTTTGTAGAGAAAGAAGAGCCTCAGCCCGTTGTTCAAGATCAACCTACAGGTAATATCATTGCCCAAGACGATTTTTCATCAAGCAATAGTGGCTGGAGTGCGCAAGATACAGAGGCTGGCTCTTCAGGATATAAAGATGGACAATATATCATTGCGGTTGATGAAGTGAATTATGATATTTGGGGAAATAACAACAAAGAATATACAGATATCATTATTGATGTAGATGTACAGGTTCTACAATCAGCAAATGGCACAGGCGGATTCGGGATCATGTGCCGCTATATTGATAATGAAAACTATTATAAACTCGAAGTTGACGAAGATGGTTATTTCATCATTTACAAGTATCTTAACAATGAATTCGTCGTTCTATACGATTGGGATCACCTCTCCTCTTTAGAGAATAAAAAATCCTTGAATCTCAGCGCCTCTTGTATAGGGAATGAATTCAAATTATTTGTTGATGATATTCTTCTTGCAACTGCTTATGATGAGGATTCCAGTTTTTCTCAAGGATATATCGGGCTTGTTGGCGGTGTTTTTGATGATCCAGGCGTTGTTGTCGGCTTTGATAATTTGATAGTATACGCGCCCTAAAAATTCTCATCTAGTCAGATTGCAGAAAAGTTAAACGTAAACGGAGATATATAGCGAATAGTTTTTTTGATATTTCTTTCTCTACAGAACTGGGTAATAGTTAAGCTATTGCCCAGTTTTTTTATTCCCCGTAACCTTTTTGAGAGTTCAACGACTATGTAGATAAGACTTATCCAACTAATAAAAGGAAAAAAACTGATGAAAAGACAAATCTTGCTCGTGTTTACTGCTCTAATTGTTGCTAGCATGTTACTTAGTGCATGTGGAGCTGCCCCAACCTCTGGCGGGGATGATGGTGCTGAATCTGTTAATGAATCTGTTGAACTGGACGATAACTCGAACAGTGACTCAGATGATGATCTAGGCGATAACGCCAATGATGATGACAGCAATTCCAATGATGATAATGATAACGATGACGACAGCAATTCCAATGACGATGATAGTAACGATGACGACAGCAACTCTAACGATGATAACGATAATGATAGTAATTCCAACGATTCTCATGATGATAGCTCGTCATCCGATAATGATTTGGAATATGTGGGAACCCTCGAAGTTGTTGGCGACGGGCAAGTGCAGATAGATGGTATGGTTTTTGACCTGGCTAACTTTTCTGAAATCAAGGGTGCTCTGGAGACCGGTACTGTAGTCAAGGTGCACTTGATTGTCAATGATGATGGCACCTTCACTATCCGTGAAATTGAATTGGCTGATGCTGATGCAGACCTCGGCTGGGATGATGACAACACCAATGATGACAACGGAAATGCCAACGACAACGACGATGATAGTAATTCCAACGACGATGACGATGATGATAGCAACTCAAACGACGATGACGATGATGATAGTAATTCCAACGACGATGACGATGATGATAGTAATTCCAACGACGATGACGATGATGATAGCAACTCAAACGACGACGATGATGATCACAACGACAATGACAGCGATTCGAGCGGCGACGATGACGATGATGACGACGATGATAATGACTAACTTTGGCTAAATAATACAGAAAGTGGCTCACCTAGCTTTTCTGGGTGAGCCACTTTCTGGTAATAATAATGAAAAAATTAGAAATCAAGGTCTTCTTTCTCTATTTAGGGCTGTTTTTGTTCTTTGTCGCTAGCATGGCTTTCGTACAATTTTCATTCCCAGATATGCCAGATAATGATGGCTTTTATCATATCAAATTTGCCAAGCTGATGCGCTCTGAGGGCTTGAAGCCAGAATTTACTTGGTTACCACAAACTATTCTAAATAAAGACGAATTTTATGATCATCACTTTCTTTTCCACGTAGTACTTATCCCTTTTACTTTTGATGATCTTCGTCTGGGCGCAAAATGGTCCGCAGTTATTTTCTCTAGCTTGGCATTTTTAGCTATTTGGCATTTATTTCGAAAACAATATATTCCGCTTGCCTGGTTATGGGCGTTGGCTCTTTTAGGGATTTCAGACGCTTTTTTGTACCGCATGAGTATTACTCGAGCTCAATCCCTTTCCCTTGGTGTGCTGGCGCTTGGCTTTTCTTGGTTATTGGAAGGTAAACATCTTCGTTTAGGAGTGCTGGCTTTCCTGTATGTTTGGTTATATGATGCTTTTCCATTATTGCCTTTGTTGGCTCTTTTTCACTTGCTTATGATCGCAATATTGGAGCATCGTTTTGAGTATCGCTCAATACTTTTTGTTGGCGTTGGCATAATTTTAGGACTGCTCATAAATCCTTATTTCCCTGAAAATATTGTTTTTTCATTTCGCCATATGATGCCAAAACTGATCGATGCAACCTCGGTGCGCGTTGGGAATGAGTGGTATCCCTATGATACAGGTCAATTGCTAAAGAACTCCCTTCTGGCATTGATCGCTTTTGGTAGTGGAATAGTAGCTCTTGGTTTGACCGGGAAGAAAATGGATGTTCGAACGGGAACCGGACTTCTTGCGACCCTTCTGTTTGGATTTATGCTTTTTCAGGCTCGCCGCTTTATCGAATATTTTCCGCCTTTTGCTTTGATCTTTGCCGCCTTTGCTTGGGCACCTCTTTTGTCAAATCTTAAGTTGGATTCTTCCAAAGCAAAGAACTTTAGTATTCAAAAGGTTTTGCCAATTATCTTTGCCGTCGCAGTGGCAGTATCTATTGTGAAGGTATTACCCGCTACACAACTGAGTATTCAAAAGTCCAAGCCTTATAGCTTATATGCAGATGCATCTGCTTGGTTAATTGAAAATAGCGCAAAAAACGATAAAGTTTTTCAAACCGACTGGGACGACTTTCCACGTCTTTTTTATTACAATACGCATAATACATATTTGACAGGGCTTGATCCGACCTACATGCAATTTTATGATCAGGAACTATATACATTGTGGATACTTATCACACAAGGAAAAGTGGAGCAGCCTTCGCGATTTATTGACAGTCGGTTTCATGCCCGCTTTGTTCATAGCGACTTAAAGCACAGAAACTTTATTCGTGTGGCTGAGCAAGACCCTGGCTTGAGAGAAGTTTTCAGAGACGATCAGGCAGTGGTATTTGAGGTTATTCAGTAGTAAATAGATGCTTGAAGACAAGTGATATACTGTAAATGAAAAACACAATTTCAAATTACTTCTCAACCCAACTCATGATCATAAATCTAACTTCTTTGTCTGAGCAACAGCGTGATTTGGATAGCCTCCGGAAACTTGATCCGCAGGCTATTGGCGCAGTTTATGACCTGTATTTTCAGGATGTCTATCGTTTTACGCTCTACAGGCTTAATAATGAAAAGCTTGCCGAAGATATTGCTGGCGATGTTTTTCTTCGTTTACTGGAAGCTGTCAAGAAAAAACGCGGACCCAAGAAAAATATCAAATCATGGTTGCTCTCAACCGCATCGCATATGATCATAGATCATCTTCGCCGGCACTATCGCCGTCCCACAACAGAAATGCCCGAAGATCTGGTCGATCAATCTGATACCCCATCTCAAGAGTTTGATCGTAGTCACCAAAATCACCTTACCCGAGAAGCCCTCCAGCACCTCACGCCTGATCAACAAATGGTTCTCGCATTGCGTTTTGGGCAAGGTTACTCTCTTGAAGAAACAGCAGCACTAATGAAGAAAAAATCTAACGCAATAAAAGCTCTTCAATTTCGAGCTTTGGCTGCGCTCCGACGACAGGTCGGGGAGGTAGCATAATGAATAAATATGAAGCTCTCGAAGCTATGCTCCAAAATACTCTTGAGCATGGCACAGATATAGAAACCCTTTTGGCAGAATTCCCTGAATTTTCCGCAGAGTTACGCCCTTTATTAGAAGCAGCTATGGATGCGCAATCCGCGTCTGTTCCCGCTGCTTCGGATGATGTGGTCCGTCGCGGACGTACCCGTCTGTTGCAACATGCCGCCCAAATAAGGGATGCCGCGCCTGCTCCACGTGCCTCGCTCTTCAACTTTAGGCTTGCTACCGTTGCTCTAACATTGCTGCTCGTCTTCTTTGTCGGGGGAACGGGGCTTGTTAGTGCATCCAACTCGGCACTGCCTGGAGATGGTCTATACACCGTCAAGCGCGGTTGGGAAAATACGCGTGTCTGGTTTGCTGATGATGATGAAAGCACCCGATTGCAAGCGGAATACGAAGAAGAACGCCGAGAAGAGGTACAAGAACTTTTAGCCTACAGCCGTGTGGCGATAATCCGATTTGAGGGTGTGGTCACGCTTTTAGACGGGAGCAAGTGGGAGGTCGCGGGTGTACCGGTGATCGTATCCGATCAAACAGATATTGATGCAGATATCCGCATTGGATCAGATGTCATCGTGAGTGGTCGCACAGAATCAGATGGTGTTGTTTTTGCAAATGAAATTACCTTGAGCCATCCTGAAAACGAAAATAGCGTGGCTCCAACAGAAATGCCTGCTGAAGATCTTGATGAACCAGAAGAGGTTGAAACGCCTGAATCTGAAGAAGATGGTGCTGAGACACCTGAGCCCGAAGACGACGAAGAACAGAATGATGACGATGAAGCTGAAGATGATGGCGAATCAGATGGTGATGGTGAAACGGACAGTGATGGCGAATCAGATGGTGATAATGAATCAGGTGATGATGGTGAAGCGGGCGGTGATGGCGAAACAGATGATGATGATGAATCGGACGGTGATGGCGAAACAGACGACGATGATGAATCGGATGATGATGAACCAGATGATGATGACGAATCGGATGATGATGAAACAGATGATTAATGTGCAGGGCAGGCAAAAACCTGCCCTGTTTTTTTATCAAAATGTTGCGAATTTGACCAAAGTGGGGTAAATTTATACCTAGCACACCCGTTCTAAAGAATATTGTTCCTTTTTCATCTCTCTAGCAATCCTGCTTTCCATTTTCTAGTCTTTTGCTTATCACTCATCATTTTTATGGAGTCTCCATGCCCAAATCAAAATTCTACCTCGGACGCACCCTGGAAAACCCCCAAGCCGAACCCAGAGACGAAGCCCTCTATTACGATCCGCCCGATTTGACCACCCACGCCATCGTGACCGGCATGACCGGCTCGGGCAAAACGGGACTCTGTGTAACCCTCCTCGAAGAAGCCGCTTTGCAGGGAATTCCCGCGCTAATCATTGACCCCAAAGGTGATTTAACGAATCTCCTGCTTCATTTTCCCGATTTAGCTCCGCAAGATTTTGAGCCGTGGCTCGACCCCGAAACCGCGCGTCGCAGTGGAAAAAGTGTCGCAGAAACCGCCTCCGAAACCGCGAAAATGTGGAAGGATGGTCTCGAAAAATGGGATATAGATTCATCCCGTTTGCGTGCGTTAAAAAACGCCGCCCAATTCGCTGTCTACACCCCCGGCTCGGATGCAGGTATCCCCATCAGTGTTTTATCTTCGCTGGCCGTCCCCGATATGGATTGGAAATCAAACCGCGAAATTCTGCGCGAGAAAATCAGCAGCACCGTCACCGCGTTGCTCGGCTTGATCGGCGAAGATGATCTTGATCCGCTCCGCTCACGTGAACATATTTTGCTTTCACATATTTTCGAAAATGCCTGGAGCAAAGGCAAAAGCCTCGACCTGACCGAGTTGATTCTCCAAACTCAAAATCCGCCTTTCGACAAACTCGGCGCGTTGCCCGTTGATAGCTTTTTCCCCGCGAAAGCCCGCACAGCACTCGTGATGCAGCTTAACGCCATCCTCGCCGCGCCCTCTTTCGAGACATGGCGCGAAGGACAAGCCCTCGATATTCCCGATTTGCTCTACACGCCCGAAGGCAAACCCCGCCACAGCGTTTTTTATCTCGCTCACCTAAGCGAAACCGAGCGCATGTTCTTCGTCACGCTCCTTTTCTCGGCTGTCGAAACCTGGATGCGCACCCAGAGCGGCGCAACATCTCTGCGTGCCCTCCTTTATATGGATGAAATTTACGGCTATCTCCCGCCGCAGAAAAATCCCCCGTCCAAGCCGCCGCTTTTGCGGATGCTCAAGCAAGCGCGCGCTTTTGGCGTCGGGCTGATGCTCGCCACGCAGAACCCTGTCGATGTCGATTACAAAGCCCTCTCCAACGCGGGCACTTGGTTCATCGGTAAACTCCAAACCGAGCAGGATAAAGCCCGTCTTCTCGATGGTCTCGAGAGCGCGGCGGGCGGCCTTAATCGGCGGGCTTACGACAAGCTCATTTCCAGTCTCGGAAAGCGTTCCTTTATTTTGCATAATGTCCACGAGAAGCAGCCTGCGCTATTTCGGACACGCTGGGCGATGAATTATTTGGCGGGACCGATGACTCGGGCGCAGATTCCCGCCTTAAACGGATTGGTTAACGCACAGTGGCTCGAGCCAGAAGATGCTCAGGAAATGCCAAGCAAATTAGAGGACACGGGCGAATCGCTCGCAAGTTATCAGCCTGTTTCCGTTAAAAAGACGCCTCGTCGCCCCGAACGGAAGCGCGTTAAACATCCCCACGACGGCAGCAGCGAAACGAGACCCGCGATTCCGTCTAGCTTCAGCGAGCATTTTCTGCCATTCAACTTAAGTCTGGCTGAAGCATTCGACGCGGCAAATCGCCCCCTCAGCGTGGATGCGGAACAAGTCGGCATCGTCTATAGACCGAGCTTGCTGGCATCCGCCACCGTGCGATTTCTAAATCGAAAACATGGCGTGGATAGCGAAATCTCGCGCTCGCGTCTGGTGGCAAACCCCGACCCCCGCGGCGTGGTACGCTGGGACGATTTCGGGAGCGTGCAGAGTGATTTATTGACAAGAATGCCAGCCCCACAATCTCGATTTGTGGGGCTGGAGCCGCCGCTGAGCACCGCCAAATTGATGAACGCACTCAAGCGTGATTTCAAAGATTGGCTCTACCGCTCGACGACTTTGAAGGCGCGTGCGAACGTAAAATTGAAAATTTATGCGGGACCTGAAATCTCGAAATCAGAGTTCATGCGCCTATGCGCCGATGCCGCCCGTGAAAAACGGGATACCGAAATCGACAAAATTAGTGACGGCTACGAACGGAAATTGGATACACTCGAAAATCGCTTGAAGCGCGAAGAGCGCGAGTTGCGCCAAGATGAAGATGAGCTTTCCGACCGAAAAATGGAAGAGATGGGCACGCACGCCGAGAATGTTCTGAGCATGTTCAGCAAACGCCGCCGACGCATGACAACATCGCTGACCAAACGTCGGCTCACGCAACAAGCCAAAGCGGACGTGGAAGAATCCATTGAAGCGATTGACGACTACGAGCGACAAATCCGCGACCTTGAAGCCGAATTCAAAGAGAAACTTGACGAAATCGGCGACCGCTGGGGGGGTGTGGTCAACGAAATCAGCGAAGTAAGCCTAAAGCCGACGAAAACAAATATCTTTGTAGATGATTTTGGCGTGGCGTGGATGCCTTATTATTTGGTTGAAGTTGGTGGGCAGAGGGTTGAAGTGCCTGCGTTTGGGTAAATGAATAGGACACGGATTTACACGGATCAGGCAGATTTACGCGAATGAAACTTTTTTTGCTGTAACGCAAAGTGTTACAACAAAAAAAGTTTTTAAATCCGCGAGAATCCGCTATATCTGCGCAAATCCGCGTCCCATAAAAAAGGAAATTTTATGACTTGGTTAATTTTATCGGTAATTCTTTGGGGACTTGTTCACTCAGTAATGGCAGCACTCATTTTCAGAGCGAAGTTGACAAATTGGCTCGGTGCGAAGACGATGCGTTTTTATCGTCTCTTTTTCAATATCTTTTCGGTGATTACTTTACTCCCCGTTTTGTGGCTGGCGAAGGTTTTGCCCGATAGTACGCTTTATTCAGTTCCGAAGCCGTGGCTTTATCTGATGCTCTTTGGGCAAGTACTTGCCGCGATTGGTGAAGTTGTCGGTCTTTCGCAGACCGATGTCTGGGAGTTTGCAGGTTTACGTCAAATCATCTCCCCACGCGTGGAGGGGGAGAGCCGATTGGTTGTGAAAGGTCTTTATAAATATATGCGGCATCCACTTTATACCTTTGGTCTGCTTTTTGTTTGGCTAACGCCCGTAATGACCGCGAATATGCTTGTGCTCTATATTTCATTAACAGCCTATACGATCATCGGGGCACATTTTGAAGAGCGAAAATTACTCCGTGAATTTGGGGAAGATTATGCGGTGTATAAAAAGAATACGCCGATGTTGGTGCCAAAAGTACGTATTTCGTAGTGCGTCTCATCCGCTTCGCTACGGGATGATATATTGCGCAAGGCGAACACCCAATTCCCAATTTACAAATCCCCTAACACGGTATAATCCTCCTCTATGACAACCACCTCCTATCGATCTCCCTCTCGCACCACTGAAATCGTTACGCAAATTTTCGCTGCCTTACTTGGCGGATTTTTGCTGTTTATAGCCGCCCTCCTTGTCTGGACGCTCGGTTATCAGCTTGTCTATGCTGGCCGGATTTTTCCTGGTATTTCTGTGGCAGGGGTAGATTTATCTGGTATGAGCCCTATAGACGCATCCGTGACGCTCAACCAACAGCTCACCTTCCCTTATCAGGGGCAAATTCTTATGCGAGATGGCGAGCGGGTTTGGGCAGCCTCACCCGCAGAATTGGGGATGGTCTTTGATGCCTCCGCGTCTGCCCAGTCCGCGTATAAACTGGGGCGTTCTGGTGGTCTTTTTGGCGCCTTTGGTGACCAAATGGATTCCCGTCAAATTGGCAAATCGGCCGAAGCGGTCATCATTTTAGATCAAGGCGTTGCCTACGCATATTTGCAGCGATTGGCAGCTGAGATAAACCAGCCCGCCGTCGAAGCCTCCCTTGCCATTCAGGGCACCGAAGTCATCGCCCAGCCTGGTCAGCTTGGACGTTTTATGAATGTAGATTCCGCTCTGATTTCCCTCAGCACACAATTGCAAAGCTTTCGTGATGGGGAGGTTAATCTGATTGTGGAAGAAGTTCCGCCGCATCTTTTGGATGTCTCCTCCCAAGCGGATACCGCGCGTCAGATTTTGAGTGCGCCCCTGACCTTGAGCTTGAGTGGCGCAACCGAACTTGATCCCGGTCCCTGGGTTTTCGACGTCCCGAGAGTGGCAGAAATGCTCATCGTGCGAGAAACTGCCTCAGGAAATGGAACCAAATTAGAGGTCGCGTTTGATTCGGGCGCATTATACGAAATGCTGAACGAAATCGCATCGCAGGTAGACCGTCCCGCCGAGAACGCTCGTTTCATCTTCAACGATGATACCCATCAACTAGAAATTTATCGACCATCCGTAATTGGGCGCGTCGTAGATGTTGAGTCCAGCGTCCAATTTATTAACGAAAGTATTTTGACAGGCGCGCATGAAATTACCATGCAGGTCATTTCAGAGGAACCCGCCGTGTTGGAAACAGCGACTGGAGCCGAATTGGGAATTACCGAATTGGTAAGTGCCGAGACATCTTATTTTTACGGCTCCAGCGCAGAACGTATTCAAAATATCCAAACCGCAGCGGCGGCTTTTCATGGCGTCATGATCGCGCCTGGCGAGACTTTTGCGATGGGCAGCGTGCTGGGTGATATTAGCCTGGATAACGGCTATGCTGAAGCACTGATCATCTTTGGCGGGCGAACGATTAAGGGCGTGGGCGGTGGTGTTTGTCAGGTTAGTACGACCTTATTTCGCACGGCATTTTTTGCCGGTCTCCCAATTGCAGAGCGGCACTCGCACGCGTATCGCGTTTATTATTATGAGCAAAGTGGCGATGGAAGCCGCAGCCAGGATTTGGTTGGTTTGGATGCAACAGTCTACTTCCCGCTGGTGGATTTTAAGTTTACCAACGATACTCCGTATTGGCTGTTGATGGAAACCTATCTTGTTGGAAACACGCTAGAGTGGAAATTTTATTCCACCGCCGATGGGCGCTCAGTGGATTGGCAGACAACGGGCACGCAGAATGTCGTTGATGCACCTGCTCCGCTTTTTGTAGAAAATGATGAGTTGGCAAAAAATGAAATTAAGCAAGTTGATTGGTCTGCTGATGGCGCAGATGTCTCAGTAACCCGCTCTGTTTTTCGAGACGGACAAGTTTTCTTTGAAGATGTCTTCAACACACATTATGAACCCTGGCAAGCCGTTTGCGAGTATGGCCCAGACACGAATAACGCTGAGAAGAGAGCGAAAGATCAGGGGAAGTGCCAGTGAGTTCTAAGTTTCAGGTTGAAGGTTGCAAGTTTTCCCTTAGAGTTTGAACGCTGAAATCTGAAGTCTAAAGTCTGAAATCTGGTAAAATACCGCCTTGTACAAGGAGAAAATAAAATGGTAAGTCAAGATTTGCTCGAAATTTTACGTTGCCCGGCTTGTGTGCGAGAAACAGAAGGATTGCTCAAATTAGAAAAAGATGCTTGGCTTCTCTGCCAAGATTGTGAGCGCAAATACCCCATCGTAGACGATATTCCCGTCATGCTGATCGATGAAGGCGATAAGTGGGTAGATACCGCCTCTGCCGATCTCCCCGTCCCGCCACCTGAACCTAAATAGAATATTTTGGATGCATTGCTTGCTGACCTAATCAGTGGAGACGAAGCCCTCGCCGAAACTGCGATGAACCAATTGGTCGCATTGGGTGAGGAAACCTTCCCTGCGTTAAAGGACCTTTTGGATTCACCAGATGCCGACCATCGTTGGTGGGCACTAAGTGTCTTGGCGCAAATTGAAACAGCAGATGTAAACTGGATGCTCCCCGCACTGGATGATGAGTCTGTTGAAGTACGTCAGTGCGCCGCATTAGCCCTATCGGTTCATCCGGATGAGAAATCTGTTTCCTCGTTAATTAACGCGCTGCATGACCCCGACTCGATGGTCTCAACATTAGCTGCTAATGCTCTAGTTAAAATCGGTGAAGCAGCTGTTCCAGCGTTATTGACAGTCCTTGAAGAAAAAATGACTGGAGAAAACACACTCCAAATCAAAGCGGCTCGTCTGGGGGCGGTGCGTGCCTTGGCAACCATCGCCGATTCTCGCGCAATCCCCGCGATGATGTCCGCGTTGGAAGAAGATTCAGTATTTATGAAACATTGGGCAGAAATTGGGCTTGAGAAACTGGGTCTTGATATGGTTTATATGAAGTTGAAATAAGAAATTTGAATCGTTAAGTTATCTAAGATTTAGTAAATTCTAAAAAACTTATCGTTTCTAAAATTGGATAAAGAAATATGACAGAAAAGAAATTTGATTTTCAAAAAATATTAAAAAAATTGCCTCTTGGGATGATCATTACTTGGCTGGTCGCTTTAGGCTTGGCTTTTGGTGCTTTTAGCTTTTTGCGCAATTTTGTCGCTAGTATGGAAATGCTTAACCTTCCAGGCTTGGCAGTTGTCGATTCTCCGGAGGCAACTCCTGTTGCTGATGGTGCGCCACAGCCTGAAGTTGTTGTTGAAGCCCCCGAAAGCAATCTCCCTGAATCCTGGGATGGTGCCAGCCGCGTTACGATCCTTTTCTTGGGGCTGGATGCACGAGATCTGGAGATTGATGCGCCACGCTCCGATACAATGATTCTCTTCACGATTGATCCTCTTAGCAAAACAGCGGGGATGCTTTCAGTTCCACGCGATATGTGGGTAGATATCCCCGGTGGTTTTGGTTATGGAAAGATCAATACAGCCTATGCGCTTGGTGAGCAGTACAAATTACCAGGCGGTGGACCTGGCTTAGCCGTCCAAACAGTGGAGCGATTTATTGGTGTTCCTATCCAATATTATGCTCAAGTGGATTTCCGTGCCTTTGAAGAAGCGATTGATGCCATGGGCGGGCTTTATATGTGTGTTGATACGAAAATACGTGTTGACCCGATTGGTCCTAAACCCAAGCAAGCTTTTGAGAAAGGGTGTGCGGTTCGCCCTGGATATATGGTACTTGCCTATGCGCGCGAGCGAAAACACCTTGAGAATGGTGATGTTGACCGCGCCAAACATCAACAAGAAGTTATTATGGCATTGCGAGATCAAGTCCTTTCGCCAGAAAATTTCCCCAATATGGTAAAAATCGCACCTGATGTCTATCAAGAAGCTTCCAAAGGTTTGCGAACAAATATGTCTTTTGAAGACGCGTTGAAGTTAGCGACATTGGCAACTCAAATTGACGTTAGTCAGATCAAGCGCGGCGTTATTGATTATAAAATGAGCGTTATCGAAACATCCCCTGATGGTCTTTCTATTGTTAAACCCATTCCTGACCAAATTCGCGTTTTGCGAGATGATATTTTTACAGCAAGTGGTGCGCTTAGTCCTCAGGCGGTGGGTGATCCCGTTGCCCTGATGCAAGCCGAAGCTTCGCGCGTCAATGTATTGAATGGCGCATATGGCATTGCCGAGGCGACAGAACTTGCGGCGCGTTCGCAAGTCTATTTCTCTTCGCAAGGGATGAATGTAGTTGGTATTGGTAGCGCAGATACATCCTACGATCAAACAACGGTTGTTCTGCGCAATGCTGATCTATATACCCTGCGATATATTCTTGATCTTGTCCAGGCGAATAGCAACCATCAGGTTAAATTTCGTTTTGACCCTGCCGCAGGTTCAGATGTGGATATTATGTTGGGTAATGACTGGGCGTTGAATAACCCAATGCCCTAAACCCTGAGAATTAGTGAATAAAGAAAAAAAATACCGAGTGTTTCCAAAACACTCGGTATTTGCGTTTAAGGCAAGAAAGAACTTTGAAATTTCTTTAAGGTTGCTGAAACCTGAGGCGTAAACTGCCCCAATAATGATTTCCATCATCATCTTGGCAGGGTGGCGCACTTAGTTCTGTGGTGGCGGTGCTGCCTGCTGCAAGGCGTAATGAGTAGCTTCGATTTGTGTCCATCGTAAAATCGGCGTAGCCATTGCCCAGCTCGGGTTTGAGACCAGTGAAAAAATGCTCTTCGTTTCCATCCCACTCGATTATGATCTCAACGCCTGAAACCGCTTTTTGGGATGCGTCACTCACATAGACCATCATCAGGCCTTCAGAGATATTTGTGCTACAAATCTCATCCTGCGTTTGGAGGATATAAGGCGCACCCGGCGTTAGACTTGCCTCCGTTGTGGCGGGTGGGGTGCGCGTATTAATCGGGATGGGTGTTAACGTGAGCGTGGCAGCTTCTGTGGGAGAAGGCGTGGATGGCGTTCCTGTTTGGGTAGAGGCGCGAGGTGTTTGGGTGAAGAATCGTGTACTCGTTGCAGTGATCTGAGTTGCGATTGTCTCATATTCTAAATCAGCAGCCAGTGCGGCAAGGGCATCTACTGATTCTGGGGAGGCATCGTCTGCCAGGGCACGTTGCGCTTGGCTTTGGAGGGCTTCGATTGAGTTTGAGTCGTTAAGGGAGGCTAATCTATCTTTTGCTCGGTCAAAATCGTCGGTAGAAGCATAGGCGTAGGCGATGAGGGCGCGGTATTTGTCTTTAAAATCACTGCGTAGCAGGGATGGAGGCGCGTCGGTTGTTTCTACGGGGGCGATCCCCCATGAAATAACGAGACCAAGCCCAAGTCCGAGGATGAGTCCGATTATCAGATGCCAGGGGGCGGGAATCTTCTTCATGGGGCAGACTCTGCTAAAGTTGGCTGCCAAGCTTCTATCTCCCCAAGTAGTTCTTCAAGGATTCTAATTTCTTTCTGGTCATAGTTGCCGTTATCAAGATTTTCCTGAATAATTTCAGCGGGGTGTGCGCTACCGAGCAAGGCAAGGTGGCGAGCGGCAAGGTTAAGATCGCTATCGTTTTGATAGGCTTCGGCGACCATGAGGGTGTATTCGGCGCGATAGTCGGCATGCAGGGTGTTGGGGGCGAGGTCTACATACTCAACGGGGGCGATGCGCCAACCATAAAATAACCCGGCGGCGAGACCGAGTGCGATGGCGAGGAGGGTTTGTATCCAACGAGACATTTTATAGTTTCTTGTTTTTATCTGGAATGGGGGCAAAAGTGCCTGAGCAGGGAATCGGCGGCACCCAGAGAGATTTCTGTACCGTTGCTTCCTTTCGGATCTGGCGGGGTTAAGAGTCTTCCGCCGCGCCGAGCCTGCCCAGACGGGGGCAAGGATACCTGATGTGGAGGGGGGTGTCAATATTTTGTCAGAGTCTTAAGAAAGACGAGAAGAGTGACCATGGTATACAAAATTGTAAACTAAAATCAACCCAGAAGTATGATGATAGTTTATAATGTACAGTGTGTAGAATTACACATATTTTTTTTAAGTAGGATGCAATGATTCTGTGACTGAATTTGGTCGCTGCCAATTTTTTGGCTAAGTCACTGAGAAGCAAGAGCGAAACCGCCCTTTTTTTCTTAAGGCACGGTTCTTTTTTTCGAGTATGCATTATGAGTTTGTCACGATTTGTTAAAGGTATTAGCCCTGTTTTTCGATTGGTTTTTCTTCTGATTTTTTTAGGGCTGCAAGTTGCTAGTCCGTTAAGCGGAAATCTTGGGAACGCCCAAGCCGCGCCCGCTATGGTGACAGTTCCGGCGGAAATTAACAAAAGCTTTACGCCAATCGCTATTGTTTCAGGGGCAACGTCCAAGCTTAGGATTACTGTTTATAACTTGAACGCAAATGTGCTTTCGAGTGCATTCTGGGAAGATAATATGCCCGCGGGGATTACGATTGCAGATCCGCTAACTGTTGTGAATACTTGTGGTGGTACAGTGAGGGCTATCGATAATAGCCCGCTAGCAATAGGTGGAGGAGATTTTGAACTAACCGGCGGAACTGTTCCTCCTCAGGTTGGTGGTTTTCCTGGTAGTTGTTATGTTGAAATTGACGTTACTTCTACTACGCCTGGTAACCTGATCAACACTATTCCTGCCGGTGTATTGTCTTCAGAAACGATAGATCCTGACAGTCCTTCTAGTCCTCCTGTCCCAATTTCGAACACAACCCCGGCCAGTGCCACATTGAACGTAATTGGTGTTGAAGCACCCTCATTGAGCAAAGCTTTTGCTCCGAATACAATATTTGTTGGGGATACCAGCACATTGACGATCACCATTCATAATAACGACGCGAAAAATCCGCTGACAGAAACAATCTTTACTGATGTTCTGCCAACAAATGGGAATGGTGATGTAAAACTGGCAACTCCCGTTAACGCCAGTCTTAGTGGCTGCGGGGGGGGCACGCTTACCGACTCGGCTGGAGGATCACTGGATCCTGATGATACTTCTGTGAAGTTGAACAATGGTACGATCGCAAAGAATGGTAATTGTGTCATTTCTGTCGATGTTACCTCTACTGTTCAGGGCGCATATACAAATACCATTCCTGCTGGCTCAGGTACACCTGGCTCCTCCATCGAAACACGGGAAGGGGTGACCAACGCTGACCCTGCTGAAGCCGACTTGAACGTGCAGGCCTTTACTTTGACAAAAGCCTTTGTCACCTCGCCAATTCCGATTGGCGGAACTAGCGATTTGACCATCACCATCCAAAACCATGCGCCATTTGTATACAACGGTGCAGCATTGGATGATACATTGCCGACAGGTCTTGCATTTGTTACTGGCACAGGTTTGACAACTTGCACCCCGGGAGGAATCTCCACAGCCGTTTCTTTTATTGATAATCCAAACACTAATGATACCGTTCGCCTGACAGGTGGTACGCTGCCAGCCAGCGCCAGTTGTACGATCACGGCAACAGTCGAAGCCTTGATGAGCGCTTCTGAGGGAACAAAAACAAATACTATTGGTATTGGTGATTTGACCACTGCAGAAGGTGCTGAAAATCATGCGCCAGCATCAGGAAGTCTGGATGTGCAATCTCTTTCAATTGCAAAATCTTTTACTTATCCTGATTTTGCGGCTGGCCAGACCACTACGCTGGAGATTACGATCAGTAATCCCTCTCCGAACAACTTTACGAATGCAAGCCTTTCAGATATTTTGCCAACTTCTCCTAATAGCAATCTGTTCTATAATGCCACAACTGCTCCTGATCCTGTTACTCCATCCACAACCTGTGTATCAGGAGCTGTTGCGATTGCCACCACTAACTACGCTGACGATACAATTACTTTGACAGGAGCTACTATTCCCAGCGGTTCAATTGCCAGCCCTGGAACCTGTACGATCACAGCCACGGTGACTACTCTCCCTGGCGCCCCGGCAATAAATAACTACCAAAATACTATCCCGACTGGCTCCATCACGACCGATGAAGGCGGAACAAATGCCTCTCCTGCCTCTGCCATAGTTGATGTGCAAACAGTGAGTGTAAATAAATTCTTTCAGACCAATCCTGTAATCTATCCAAATGCGAGCCGCCTGAGAATTTATATCTACAACCCCGTCAATGGGGCACCATTAACGGGAATAGGTTTGACTGACACTCTGCCTGTTGGATTGGAAATTGCACCTTATCCCCCTTCAGTTACACCTTCTACAACTTGTGATGATACATCCACTCCCACATTAACAGCAGTAGCTGGCACTCGAGATATTATCCTTGCTAATGGCTCAATGCCAGCTGGGCCAGGAGGAAGTTCTGGATCAACCAATTGTTATATTCAAGTTTATGTCAGACCGACTGTGGATGCCTCGAGCGGCACTTATATAAATAACATACCCCCCGGTTCTGTAACCACTGCCGAAGGCCCAACTAATAGCAATAATCGCAATAGAACTTTAACAGTTGAGGCTGTAAGTGTCTCAAAAATTTTTCAATACGCAAATTTTGAAGCGGGCGGAACAAATGAGCTTACTATTACACTGACAAACCCTACCAATGCTCTTACTGATCCTGATTATCCCGGGGTTGATTACACCAATGTGAGTGTAAGTGATACCCTGCCTACTTCACCGAATAATAATCTGGAGTTCGTTCCAGGAAGTGCAGCAACCACATGTATCTCGGGGGGGGCAGAGACAGTATCATTAACAGGTACACCACCACGGATGGTGACGTTGACCGGTGGAACGATCCCCGCAAATGATACATGTACGATCACTGCCACTGTGACCACTGATATAGCTGCGCCATCGGCTTCATATGTAAATACTATTCTTGTCGATGCATTAACGACGGATGAAGGACCTAAAAATAAAACAGCGGCTACAGCGCCAGTTGAAGTTTATGCTGAGACCACTGGTATTACTGCGTCTAAAACATTTACACCTTCTTCAATAAATATCGGTGAAAATTCACAACTGCACTTAACTTTTGCAGCACCTGCAGATATCGCGCTTACAAGTTTCCAGTTTACAGATACTCTCCCGGCGGGTGTAACGGTCAGTAACTCCACTGCTCCCTCGGCTACAAATTGTGGCACTCTGGGCGGAGCCTGGCCTCCGGCAAATGGAGCGGCCTCGATCTCTGCTACAGGGGGCACGATTGCTGCGGGGGCTACCTGTACGATTGATGTTTATGTCACCAGTATTACAGGCGCTGGATCAGGAATTGATTATGATAATACTATTACACCTGCTAATGTAAGCACCGCTGAAGACAGGACGATTTCTGGTAATATCACAGATACTCTGACTGTAAGCACTCCCAGCACGTTGATCATAGAAAAAGCTTTTTATCCTACAGTCGTTTCTCCTGATGGTCTCTCAACACTAACGATCACTCTGGAAAACGAAGGCATGGCTAACCTTGTAAACGTCTCACTTGATGATATTCTTCCCGGCTCGACCACGAATGGTGTCGTGGTTGCGTCAATCCCAAATGCGAGCACAACATGCGGTAGTGGGGTAATTTCATTCCCAACAACGCAAACCATTCGAATGACGGGAGGTTCTATCCCGGCTCAAGTAGGAGGCGTTAATGGTTTATGTACCATCAGCGTAAACGTTCAGGGAAAATCTACCAATGGGAATAACCCTACTACCCATACGAACACCATTCCTGCTACAAATGTAGTTGCCCAAATTGAAAGTTCACCTTCGACCATGAATGCACAGGGTCCAGCCAGTGACGATCTTACCGTTGAGGATTTGGATCTCGAAATAGTTAAAGGTTTTGACCCTCAACTCGTCTATGGCGGTGCTGATTCTGAGATGAGTATTATTCTCAGAAATCCAAATACTGGTGCAGAGTTAACCGGGATCACCTTTACAGATAATATGTGGCTGGTTGATCCAGATATAGCAAGTTATCCAGTATATCCTGGTGCAGTTGTCCGTGCCGATTATCCAGCAACGGCATATCCAAAAGGGGAAATGATTCTGGTAGACCCTCCCCACTTTGATGCTTCAAATTGTGGACCTGATGCAAAATTGACCAAAATTGATAACAGCACCTTTACCTTTAGCGATGGTTATTTAGCGGCGGGTGATGAATGTACGTTGACGCTTGATGTAACGATGACTGTGAATGGAAATCGCACAAATACGATTCCTGCATTGGCTGTTTCCTCGTTCAATGGTGCCCAAAACCAGACACCCACTTCAGCTACCTTAACCAATTTAGCTGGGGCAAGTATTAGTAAGAGCTTTGCTCCCAACCCGGTAGCGTCAGGGTTGGATAGCTATTCAATTTTGACGATCAGCATTCGTACTACATCTACAGTTAATATTAGTGGTATGGGATTGGTCGATACCCTCCCCACAGGTTTACAGGTAGCAGGTGGTTCAGCACCCGCACCAACCAATAGTTGTGGTGGCACACTTACGGCTACTCCGGGCGCTGGGATAATTCAACTTTCCAACGGTGCTTTACCGACAGGTTTTAGTGATTGTTTCCTGACGATACCTGTTACAGGTGCTACTCCTGGCGAGTACACAAATACTATTATACAAGGCGCGTTGGAAGATGATCAGGGTGTTACAAATATTCAACCAGCTGAAGATACACTGACTTTAACACCCTATAGTTTGGGGAATTTGGTTTGGTTTGATACTGATAATGACGGTTTGATGGACGGAAGTGAAGTTGGCGTTGAGGATGTGCGCGTGGAATTGTACCGAGATGATGGCACCACCTCAGGCGTTTTTGATGCGGGCGACACCTATCTTGGTTTTGATACCACAAACTCCACGGGCCATTATCGCTTTGATGATTTGAGTAGCGGTAATTACGTAGTAGTGATTCCTGGAGATAACTTCCGAAATATTGGGGGAGGGGATACTGTTGCAGGCGACCCACTAAAAGGTTATCTGAGTAGTGGTACAAGTATTGCTGGTAATGGGACGCTTAGTGATAGCATTGGTCCCAATCCTGATGTTTTAGCAACAGACAGCGATGATAATGGAGTAACTACCTTTACCGCAAATACGGTGGGTTTTGTTTCGGCACAAAATGTTATTCTTGGCCCAGGAGGCAGCGAGCCTACCGGAGAAATCGATCCGACGACCAACCCTGAAAGCGGTGAAGCAGTGGATGACCAAAGCAATCGTACGGTGGACTTTGGTTTTTACCGCCAACAATTGGGTAACCTTGTTTTTCAGGATGTAGTTGCGGATGGCACATACACTGGTGCCGATGCAGTGATTGCTGGAGCGACGGTGCAGTTATTTGCCAGCGACGGCACAACCGAGATTAATGTTGGCCCCGACGGAATTCTGAGCACAGACGATGATGCTTCAGGCGGCATGACCACTGATGCAAGCGGTAATTATCTCTTCAGCGGATTGCCAGCCGGAAGCTATGTTGTCAAGGTTTTACCCCCAGGATATAAGAGCACCATAGATACTTTTAATGCGGCTGATACAACAAATCCAAACACAAATGCTGATGACAATGATAATGGCGTGGGAGAAGCTGAAGGTTTAGTATCCAGCAATGTTGTTACCTTGACACCTGGATCTGTTGGAGCAAGCGCCAATAACACAGTTACAAACTCTACCGGCACAACCTATGATCCAACGGTTGATTTTGGGTTTACCCCCTTGGTTTCCATTGGCTCTATTATCTGGAATGATGTTGATAATAATGGCATTCAAAATTCTGGAGAAGGTGGCATAGCAGGCGTAATCGTAACCCTACTTGATGGAACTGGAGTGCCAGTATCTGGAGTCCCCACACAAACCACTGCGTCAGATGGACTCTACTATTTTGGTGGTCTTCCTGAAGGTGATTATCGGGTTCAAATACAAATGCCAGGCGATTATACGCCAACCATCAATCAGAGTACATCTGACAATGATAATTCAGAGAACGATTCCAATATTGCGAGCTCTGCTGGTAATACCCACACCAGCGGAACCTTTACGCTGACAAACGATGGTGAACCAAATGGGGTCAATAGCAATATCTCTGGTAGTGATGATGCGGATAATGGCGATGATAATAACGGCAATATGACCGTTGACTTTGGTTTCTACGCCCCGGTTTCGATCGGCTCAATTGTCTGGAACGATACCAATAGAGATGGTATCCAAACTGCTGCTGAACCAGGTATCGCTGGAGCAGTAGTAACTTTGCTGGATGGAAGCGGAACCCCAGTCTCAGGAGTATCCTCTCAAACCACAGGTGTAGATGGGCTTTATCATTTTGACGGTCTCAATGAAGGTGATTATCGCGTTCGTGTAGCGATGCCTGGAGATTATGCGCCAACCATCAATCAGAGTACATCTGACAATGATAATTCAGAGAACGATTCCAATATTGCGAGCTCTGCTGGTAATACCCACACCAGCGGAACCTTTACGCTGACAAACGATGGTGAACCAAATGGGGTCAATAGCAATATCTCTGGTAGTGATGATGCGGATAATGGCGATGATAATAACGGCAATATGACCGTTGACTTTGGTTTCTACGCCCCGGTTTCGATCGGCTCAATTGTCTGGAACGATACCAATAGAGATGGTATCCAAACTGCTGCTGAACCAGGTATCGCTGGAGCAGTAGTAACTTTGCTGGATGGAAGCGGAACCACAGTCTCAGGAGTATCCTCTCAAACCACAGGTGCAGATGGACTTTATTACTTTGATAATCTCATTGAAGGCGATTATCAGGTTCGGGTAACGATGCCCTCGGGTTACACGCCAACCATTAATCAGAATACGACTAACAACGATAACTCAGAGAACGACTCAAATATTGCGAGTTCTGCTGGAAATATTCACACCAGTGGTACCTTTACGCTGACTAATAATGGTGAGCCAAACGGTGTCGATAGCAATATCGCAAATAGTGACAATGCGGATAATACTGATGATAATAACGGCAATATGACCGTTGACTTTGGCTTTAGCCCCGTTGTTTCCATCGGCTCACTTATCTGGAGTGATCTCAATCAGGATGGATTGCAAACTTCTGGAGAGCCGGGCATCGCCGGTGTAACTGTCACTTTGTATGATGTTGGCACTGGTAATCCTGTATCTGGTGTATCCCCTCAAACCACAGGTGCGGATGGACTTTATTACTTTGGTGATCTCTTCGAAGATGATTACTATGTTCAAATAGATATGCCTGTGGGCTATACGCCAACCATCAATCAGAACACAGCCAATAATGACGATTCAGAGAACGACTCTAATATTCAGAGCTCTCCTAGTGTCAATACTTATCGCAGCGGTGACTTTACGTTGACCAATAATGGTGAGCCAGATGCTGTCAATAGCAATATCGTAAATAGTGATGATGCCGATAATGCCGATGATAATAATGGCAATATGACTGTTGACTTTGGTTTCAATCCTTATGATTTGATGATCACAAAAGATGATGGCTATAATGTGGTCGGTCCGAATACGGTTCTCTCCTATACTATTGATATCTACAATGATGGGGCGTCTGCACTTACTAATCTTACTGCCACAGATACATTACCCAGTGATGTTACGTACCAGAGCGCAACGCCTGTGCCAACTTCGGTTGTTGGCAATGTTGTCACATGGAATCATGCTGCACTGGGTATTGGCGGTGATCTTGCCTCAGGGGCACATGCTTACATTACCTTGATTGCTGTTGTCAACCCATCTCCTTCTGGATCATCAATCACCAACGATATCACAGTTACAGATTCGGTTACCTCCACAACAGCATCGGATGATGATACCGATACTATTACAGCCACTAGTTCAAAAGCTTTAATTAATACGAACCATACGCCAACCACATTCCCTGAAGTGACCATTGGCGAAATTCTTACCTACCGCATCAACATCGTCATTCCAGCTGGTGTGACTATAGACAATTTACGGGCTGTAGATGTCTTGGATGCAGGTCTTGTTTTTGATGAATGTCAGGCAATCACCTCAACAGACCTCACCACGAGTCGTGGAAACTTTGTCAATGCCTGCCTACTCGGAGGTGATGCTTCTCTCGCTGATCCTGCTGTGACGAATAGCGGGCATGATATCACCTTTAATTTTGGTGATGTCACCAATACCGCAGGTGCAGACCGAACCCTAACTTTAGAATATTGGGTAGATGTCCTCGATATTGCTGCCAATGTGGACGGAGTGAGCGGAATCAACAATGCCGTTATCTGGCAGTGGGATGGAGGCAGTCTCGCTAGTGAAGCTCTCCCCGTTGAAATTGTTGAGCCAGATATGGACATAGATAAATCAACAGCTTCAACCACTGCTACACTCGGGTCAACAATCCCATTCTCGCTTGATATTGCCCATACAACTGCAAGTAGTGCACACGCCTATGATGTGGTTGTTACCGATGAATTACCCAGTGGGTTGGATTATGTTCCTAGTAGCGAAAGCCAGCCTGTAGGTGCTCTGCTATACGATAGCTTTACCTACGATTCGGTTACAGCGACGATTACTGTTATTTGGGATTACTTCCCCCTTGGTGAAAGCTCCACGATTAACTTCGACACTATTTTTGTCGGACCTGCACCAGCAACCAACGAAGCCAGTGTTGCGTGGACTAGTTTAGAAATTGACCCGGGTCCAGGCTATACACAATCTGAATATAATCCTGATTCGACAGAGCGCTGGTATGATCCAACGGACCTTACAGGTGTGGACGACTATAATGTCTCTTCATCGATTCAGATCGACATCCCACGCTTGCCCTCAACTGGCTTCGCCCCAAATCACATTACCTCGCTCCCCAAGCAGCCTGCTGCCAAAAAATACCAAAACGTTGGCTTCACCTGGATAGAGATTCCAGACCTGCGTGCGGAACTGCCAGTAGTTGGTGTACCGCTTAAAGATGATGGTTGGGATCTCACCTGGTTAGATGCTAAAGCTGGATACCTTGCAGGCACAGCTTACCCAGGTTTGCCTGGTAACACAGTTATTACTGCGCATGTCTACTTGGCAGATGGCTCCCCTGGACCCTTTCTAGACCTTCATACTCTCATGTGGGGTGACGAAGTCATCCTCCATGCCAATGGGCAACGCTATACTTATCAAATTCGCACTCAGCGCAAAGTCTGGCCCGACGATCTTTCTGTCCTCAAGCACGAAGATTACGACTGGATTACCCTCATCACTTGCCAAGGATATGATGAAAAATTGGATAGCTACGACTACCGGATCGCAGTCCGTGCAGTGCTAATTGATGTACAGCCAGAATAATGTAAATTGAAAGCAAGAAAAACAGAAAAAGCAGCGTTATTAGGGAGTGCCTAAGTTAGTGGGTGTATATCATCGGGAACAAACGTAGTGAGCGCGCTAATCTCCTGAATCATGGGGAGATTGCCTCATCAATCAAACCTTTCTTACAAAGAAAGGATAAGTTTGCACCCACGATATTAGGCACTCCCCGTTATCATTTGATAACGCTGCTATCTTTTACCATGATATAATTTGCGCAGTCTTTAAAAACACAGTATCTGGAGAAAATTATGGAAGTTACTACTCAAGAGTTCAAACAATGTAACCTAATTACTGTCAAAGGTCGCGTGGATAGTGCTACTGCTACCCAATTAGGCGAAGCACTCGAGGAAACTACCAAAAGCGGACAGCATAAAATCGTTCTTGACATGAGCGAAGTAGAATATATGTCGAGTGCGGGGATGCGTGTTTTGATTGTTACGCAAAAAGAATGCAAGCGTCTTAATCGTGGTGAAGTGGTCTTGGCCGTAGTTTCTGATCGCATCAAAGAAGCACTTGATTTGGTTGGGTTTACGCCCCTCTTCACGATCTATGATGAAGTTGCTCCGGCGGTTGGATACTTCTAAGTTCCTGATTGCCCGAATCTTAAATTAAAAAACCGCGCTTCCTTTATGGTAGAGCGGTTTTTTGTCTATATATCATGCGAACCTTTCCTGCAAAATACAGCTCTCTGGATCTTATCCGTACCTTTATCGAGCAGGCAGCCCAAAAGGCTAATCTGACAGATAAATCTGTTTACGCTGTGCAAATGGCTGTAGATGAAGCCTGTGCGAATATTATCGACCACGCCTATGGGGGAGAGATGGCCGATAAAGAGATTAAAATTACCTGCGAAATCAAAAAAGACAATCTAGTAATTACGCTGCGAGATCAAGGACGTTCCTTTAATATGGATTCTCTTTCCTCTCCTGATTTGAGCTCGCCTCTTTCCGAGCGTCAGGTGGGGGGGCTAGGTGTTCATCTAATCCGTAGTCTAATGGACGGAATCAAGTATAAATCCACGCGCGAAGCGGGTAACACGTTAACCCTCATCAAAAAACGGGATAATTTAGATGTCCACCCCGTAGATTGGCTTAAATTAAATAATCTGAGTGGGCAGTTATTAGACACAAAGTCATTGGCTTCTCAACGTGAACGTATTCAGGAGATGGTTGCGTGGATTATAGAAGGTGAGGTGAGGGTCTGGCTCAACGAGAGCCTCTTCCGTTTGCCAGATTGGGATGACGAGCTGGTTTTCGCCTCTCTTCCCCCAACGGAGGCTATTAAACAGACTTTTGAAACGGGCAAATTTACCCAGATAAATGAAAATGATCGGGTGATTGTAGCCCTTCCGCTGGAAGATCAAGGTTTTATCATGGGGGTGTTGCAAATTAGCCGAGACGATGGAGAAATTTTTACTCAAGAAGAGTTGGAAGCATTGGAAGGAATTGCAAATATCGCAGTGCTAACTTTGGTTACTGCGCATCGCGTTGCTGTGGAGCATTGGCGTATTGGGCAGTTGAATTTGGTTCGTCAGGTTGGCAGACAAATCGCAAATGTGATGGATGTGGATGAGTTAGCAAAGCGTGTAACCAAATTGATTCAGAAAACATTCCACTATTATTATGTAGTCCTTTTTACCATTGATGATGGGCGAGATATATTGCATTTTCGCTCTGGTGCCAGAGCACCCCGCAAGGGGCGCAAAAAAACTTCGCCGACACTGGAGATTGAACTTGGGCAGGGCTTGATCGGTCAAGTAGCTAGCAGTGGGGAAGAGGTTCTTTGCCCTGATGTAGGGTCTGAGCCACTATATCAGTTTTTATCAGGATTGCCCGAAACAAAATCAGAAATTGTATTACCGCTTAAAATAGGAGATCGTGTTCTTGGGGTCTTGGACGTACAAAGTGATCGCCTGAACGATTTACATCCAAATGACTTGCTCGTATTGCGTGCACTTGCCGATAATATAGCCCTTGCAATTGAGGGCGCACGTTTATATAGTGCCTTAAGACGCCGTGCCGACCAACTGGATGTTATTGCTGAAGTCAGCAAAAAAGCCACATCAACTTTGGACTTGAATAAATTAATGGCAGATGTTGCTGAGTTAATTACAGAAAAGTTTGGCTATTCTCATGTCCATCTTTTTACAGTGCATCACAATCGTCGGCGCGTTAGCTATGAAGGCGGGAGTGGCAAGCGTACAGAATCTCTAAAAAATTATGATTTGAATTTAGATAGCCCTAATGGATTGGTACCGTGGGTGGCACGTAATAAAGTATCAGTATTGGCTAATGACGTTTCAAAAGAATCTCGCTATCGTCTTTCTCCACTGCCTCCTGAAAATACCAGAGCAGAGCTTGTTGTCCCTCTTGTATTTGGCGAGAAGGTCATGGGCGTTTTAGATGTACAAAGCGATCATGTAGATGCTTTTAGCGATGATGATCTCTTACTCTGTGAAGCACTAGGCGACAATATTGCAGTAGCCATTCGCAATGCTAATCTCTATCATTCAGAACAGTGGCGGAGACAAGTTGGTGATAGTTTGCGTGAGGTAGCAGGCTTGCTTTCAGATAATGTTAGTGTTGACCAAGTGTTGGATGCTGTCCTGACCGAATTGGAGCATAATCTTCCCAGTGAGATCTCTGCCCTTTGGTTATTACATGACGAAGGCGAACTCTATTTGGCTGCTTCGCATGGTCTTGAACGATCTAAATTAGAAAACGCACGTTACTCCTCGGCTGATGCCTCGGTCTCGCTAGCCAGTGCCTTACTTTCCCAAAAACCGGTTATTCGAAAACCAGAAGATATGCTCGGAACTGTCGGGTTGGCGGCTGATTATGAACAAAATTACTCTTCGATTTCTGCTCCGCTGCGTATCGGTGACCGACCTGTTGGCGTGCTAACACTTTCGCATCACACCCCGGGACGCTATGGTCATGAAGCACAAGATATGACTTCAACTTTTGCCAGTTATGCTGCAGTCGCAATTGAGAATGCGCGTCTATATGATTCGGCACAGGAACAGGCTTATGCCTCAATTGCCCTCTTGCAGGTTGCGCAAGCTGTTGCCAGTGTTGGAGAGCTGGATGAGATTTTGGATGCGATCATCCGTGTTATGCCGATTCTTGTTGGTGTTGGGCGCTGTGCGATCTATATCTGGGAGGACGCCAAGCAGCAATATATAGCTTCTCAAGAATATGGTCTTTCGGATACAGATAAATTCCTGGTTTGGCAGGATATATATTTGCCGGGGGAATTTCCGCTCTTGGACGGTGTACGCGAAAAGAACACCATGCTCTTACGACTCTTTGACCTTGGGTCTGCTTCCGTTTCCTGGCTGGATATTTCGCCCCCTTGGGGTAGTGGTTTCGATGAATACCTGGACAGAGATGATGATTTACTAATGGCTGTTCCCGTAAAAATACAAGATAATCTCTTTGGTGTTTTGCTGGCTGAAGAAGCCCTTGGTGGGCGTCGTTTCCGCTCACGCCGACTTGAGATCGTCACTGGGATAGCTCAACAAGCTGCGCTTGCAATTCAGAATGATCGTTTACAAAGAGAAATGGTTGCGCGAGAACGCTTAGAGCACGAGGTACAGGTCGCTCGCGGAATCCAGCAAGCTTTTATTCCTGATACACTGCCCGAACCTTCAGGATGGGAGCTGGCTGCTCACTGGCAAACAGCTCGTCAAGTGGGCGGAGATTTTTACGATGTAATTGAATTACCTGACCAACAACTAGGTATATTTATCGCTGACGTGGCGGATAAAGGTATCCCCGCAGCTCTTTTCATGACACTGACCCGTACCCTTGTCAGAACCGCTATTTTGGATACAAAATCCCCTGCTGAGGCTTTACGCCGTGTTAATGATTTGTTGATTCCTGATACTCAACAAGGTATGTTTGTAACAGCAGTTTATGGTGTACTCTCTCTTAAGACCGGTATGTTTACCTACGCCAATGCAGGACATAACCCACCTTTTTGCCTGCATAAAAAAACAGGAGAGATCACACGAATGACCCGTACTGGTATGGCACTGGGTGTTGTTGAAGGGACAGAAATTAATCAGCGCGATATTCAGTTAGCAGCAAATGATATTTTATTGCTCTACACAGATGGCCTTACCGAAGCCTTTTCTCCCGATGGCGATCTTTTCGGAGAAGAGCGTATAAAAGAGGTGCTTTCCATGCCGCAGGAAATATCTGCTCAGGAAATGCTGGTTCAAATTGAAAAACATTTGGAAGACTTTGTCTCCACCTTGCCCCCAGCTGATGATTTAACCATGCTGGCAATCCATCGATTGATTTAACCCTCCTTAAACCAAAACCGCGCTTTTTGGAGCGGCCCAGCTCCAGCGCGGTTGGTATTGAGGAGAATGCTCCTAAAGTATACAGAAAAATTTAGAAAACAACTTAATAATAGTTAAATAATCCCTAAGAGAATTCTCAGAATTCTTTTTTCGCTAATTTCCCCTTCTCTCAAAACTTTCATTTTATTTCCCGTACAATCTACCACCGTCGAAGGGATTCCGCCTAGGGCTATGCCGCCATCTAAAATTAGGGGCAACCTGCCTTTTAGTTGAGCATAAACTTCTTCTGCGCTGATGGGGCTATTCTTCCCAGAAATATTTGCCGAAGTAACCGCCATCGGTCCCGCGGCACGCAATAAGGTGCGCGTAAAATCGTGGTCGGGAATTCGAATGCCAACCGTGTCCAAAGAAGATATTACATCAGGAATATCAGGGTGTTTTGGCAAGATGATAGTCAACGCACCTGGAAGAAATTTCTCTGCCAATTTTCTCGCCATTTCGGGGACATTAATAGCAACTTTCTCAAAATCTTCAATATCAGCTAATAAAATAGGAAGGGCTTTATCAGGCGGACGTTTTTTTGCCTGATAAATTTTCTCTGCTCCAGCAGCGTTGAAAGCGAGGGTGCCAACCCCATAAACAGTATCAGTAGGGAAGGCGACTAACTCTCCAGCACGGAGAAGTTTTAGTGCGATGGGAAGTGCATTTGATGATGAAGTGGGGATTATTTTTGTTTGCATAAAAAATGAAGATATGCATTGCATCTGCTATTGATGCGTTGCACATCGAAGATATTAACTTAAGTTTGAATGATAATAAACCTATCCCGCCCAGACAAATCTTGTACTAACTCGTTTTTCGATTCTGGGAAGAATTCGTCCGCCAATGCCAATGCGCCTTCACCATGAGATGAATCAATTTCTAGCATAATTGCGCCTTTTGAAGATAGATAGCGTGGTGCATCTGTTAACAATTGGCGAATCCAATCTAGCCCATCTGCGCCACCATCTAATGCGAGGGTGGGTTCGCGGTGGTAGACATCTAAGGTTTTCAGTGTCTTGGTAGGGATGTAAGGTAAATTTGCAAGGATTAGGTTAAAGGTTGATCGTTGGAAGACTGGAAAATTAGAAAACAAGTTGCTTTGGATGAATTGAACTTCGGAGCTATTAATTTTAAAGGTTTTTCTTTGCGATTTTTCCAAAAACTTTGTGCTCTTTCTGTCTTTGTGGTGAAGACCTTCTTCATGTTTTTGCGCGTTTTGACGGGCAATGTCTAATGCAGAAGATGATATATCAACGCCGACCACGTTCAAATCAGGGGCGTTGCGTGCTAAGGAAATGGGGATACAGCCTGAGCCTGTCCCCACGTCCAAAACGCGGTGACCATCGTTTGCACGAAGCCAGTCTAGTGCGTACTCAACTAATTCTTCGGTTTCAGGACGGGGTATCAGCACCGCGTCTGAGATGTGAAGTTCTAATCCGAAAAATTCCCAATGACCGATGACGTAGGGTAAGGGAATATCATTTTTGAGTTTGGATAGAGCGTTATTTAGTTTTTTTTCTTCGGCGGGGGAAAGGTTTAGCTCTGGGTGTGCCAAAAGCCATGCTCGCGATTTCCCCGTGATATGGGCGAGCAAAACCTGTGCATCTAAGGCAGGTGTTTCGCTAAAAGTGTCTAATTGTTTAGAAATTTCTTTAAGAATTTCACGTTTCACGCAACACGTATCACTTTCTACTCATTCACGGCCGCAAGTCTATCTGCTTCATCTCGCGTAATCAATTCTTCGATAAAGCCTGCTATATTACCTTCCATCATGCCTGGCAAATCGTAGGATGAGTGGTTGATGCGATGATCGGTAACGCGCGATTGTGGATAATTATAGGTACGGATTTTCTCGGAGCGTTCACCTGTGCCAACTTGTGAACGGCGGGCATCGGCTCTTTCAGTGCGACGTTTTTCTTCTTCGGCTTCATAGAGGCGGGCACGGAGAATTGCCATAGCGCGGAGTTTATTTTGCAGCTGTGAACGTTCATCCTGACAGGCGACAACCAGCCCGCTTGGTTCGTGGGTGATGCGGATGGCGGTCGAGTTTTTTTGCACGCTTTGCCCTCCCGCTCCGGCTGATTTATAAACGTCGATGCGAATATCTCCTGGTGGAATTTTGATATCCACTTCTTCGACTTCTGCCAACACAGCAACAGTTGCCGTTGAAGTGTGAATACGTCCCTGAGACTCTGTGCTCGGCACACGCTGAACACGATGCACGCCCGATTCAAATTTGAGTTTGGAATATGCGCCATCGCCCTTGATAAGGAAGGTGATTTCTTTCAACCCGCCAATGCCGATATTACTCTGCGACATAATTTCGGTCTTCCATTTCTGGTTTTCGGCGTAACGTGTATACATGCGGTATAAATCGGCTGCGAAAAGCGCGGCTTCATCGCCACCCGTTCCAGCACGAACTTCCATAATTACGTTTTTGCCGTCGCGTGGATCTTTGGGGACGAGGAGAAGTTTAATTTCATTTTCTAGAGGCTCTACTTGCGGCTCCAGCTCTGCCAGTTCCATTTCGGCGAGTTCGCGCATTTCTGCATCGTTCTCGTTTTCGATCATAGCGCGGGATTCTTTGATGCCTTCGAGTAAGTTTCGGTACTCATTCGCTTTTTCGACAATTACTTCTAAATCTGAGCGTTCTTTACCAATTTCAGCAGCGCGTTTATAGTCGTTGCCGACACTCATTAACTCTTGATTTAATTCTTCGTAATGTTTTTCAATACCAGCTAATTTTTCAAGCATAATAATCCTGTATTATTCGAGATTTGTTATTTGGAATGCTGTAAATCAATAAACACAATGGACACCAAGTGTCACAAAGAAAAAGAATTTTTCCTTTATGCTTCTTTGTGTTTAAAAACTAACTACCAATTTGTAGGGAAGACAAAGCCATTGAGAGAACAATAATTAAAGAAACCACTATCACTGCAATCCGCATCGTGCGTGCTTGCCTTGCTTTGTAATTTGACTCCCTCTTGGGTTGTGTCTTTATGTTTTTCTTCTTCTTTTTCTTTTTCTTAGCCATTTTTCCTCTTTTCTTCTTTTTTACGCAATATATTTTATGCGCTTCTTTTTTTCATCGCTTGGCTGATCTCTGCTCCAAGCTCATCGATCATCACTGGTTTGGTCACATAGCCATCTGCGCCTAGAGACATCGCTTTATCAACTGTCACGTCTGCGGCTTCGGTGGAAAGCATTATAACTGGTAAATTATTTAGCTCAGTACGAAGACGGACGAATTCTAGCATATCTAACCCAGAAACTTCAGGCATGTTTATATCAAGCAGCAAAACATCTGGTTTTCCTCCTGCCAGCAAAGCCTTTGCCGCAGGGCGAGCGCGCAAGAAAAACCGTGTTTCAAAATCGAGCATTTGCAGCATCAAATTTACTGCGCGCAACATCTCTTCGTCGTCGTCTACGAGCCAAATTGTTTTTTTCATTCTAAATTTGCCTTAATCGTCTCTGCCAGCGCAATATTAATACCAGAGACAGCAGATAAATCATCCACGCTGGCGACCCTTATCTTATCCAGAGAGCCGAAATGTTGCAAGAGGGATTTTCTTTTTTTAGGACCAATTCCGGGGATCACATCCAATGCCGAAGTCATCCCGATTTTATTACGTTGTTTACGATGTGCAGTGATGGCGAAACGATGCGCCTCGTCTCGGATGCGCTGAACGAGATAAAACCCCTGTGAATGGCGTGGCAATAAAATGCTTTCCGATCGATGAGGGAAGAAAACCTCCTCCTCGCGTTTTGCCAAGCCAACAACGGGGACTTTGTCCATCAAATCGAATTTTTCGAGGACTTGGACAGCGCGGCTTAACTGACCCTTTCCACCGTCTACGATCAAGAGATCTGGCAGGAAGGAAAAGGATGCGTCGCGCTTGGATTTAGGCTTGCTGGTCGTTTCCTGAGCAGCTTGCCAACGTTTGAAACGTCTCGTTAACGCTTCTTCCATGCTGGCAAAATCATCTGGTCCTGTTACACTTCTGATATTGAAACGCCGATAGAGCTTCTTGTCTGGAACACCTTGCGTAAAAACGACCATGCTCCCGACCGTTGCCACTCCCTGCGTATTGGAAATATCATAGCACTCAATCCGATTTGGTGGTTCTTTGAGCTTAAATGCCTCCTGTAATTCTGTCAGCGATTGCTCCTGTTTATGCGTATCGGCTTGCCATTGCGCTCTTAACGATTTTAAAGTTTCCGTCGCATTTTCTGTTGCCATCTGCACAAGCTGACGCTGCTGTCCGCGCCTTGGGACGCGCATTTTTACTTTGCGCCCACCGCGTTTGGTGTTCAGCCATTGCTTGATGATTTGCGCCTCTTCAATTTCTTTTGGCAGCAAAACCTCAGAGGGGACATTTGCCGCATCTGTATAAAATTGCTTGACGAACTGCGCGATCACCTCTTCATCTGCGCTATCTTCGGTGCCTTCGAGCATAAAGTATTCACGCCCAATCATCTTGCCCGCACGGATGAAGAAGATTTGCACACAGGCATCCCCATCTTCGCGTGCCATCGCGATCACGTCTGAATCGATTTGCTTTTTTGTGATCACTTTTTGTTTTTCGACCACTTTTTCGATGGCGTTGATTTGGTCACGAAGCGAAGCGGCCTTTTCATAGCGCAACTCGGCTGAAGCTTTTGCCATTTCTTTTTGCATCCTGTCTACGATGGGGTTGGTGCGTCCATTCAGAAATTGCATCAGGTCGGCGATCATTTGGCGGTATTCATCTTTCGTCGCATCCCCCATGCAGGGTGCGCTACACAAGTTGATGTCACGGTAGAGGCAGGCTCTTTTATCCATCCCAGTGATTTCGCGGTTACAGGTCAAATAAGGGAAGATTCTGCGAAGTAAATCCAATGTCTGGTGAACTGCCCAAACAGAAGTGTAGGGGCCAAAATAACGCGCCCCATCCTTCTTGCGTAGTTGGCGGGTGACGGTCACTTTGGGGAAATCGTCTTGCCAATGAACTTTGATATAGGGGTAGCGCTTGTCGTCTTTGAGACGCACGTTGAAGCGGGGACGATGCCGCTTGATGAGATTCATCTCGAGGATCAGTGCTTCGAGTTCTGAGCCAACCACGATCCACTCTATATTGGCGATCTCTTGCACCAGCCTGCGTGTTTTGCGATTATGCCCCGCGCTGGCATGAAAATAGGAACGCACACGGTTCTTAAGGTTGATCGCTTTGCCAATATAGATAATTTTTCCCTCGGCGTTTTTCATTAAATAACAGCCGGGTTTATCAGGGAGGGTGGCGAGGGTTTGTTGGATGTGATCGGAGGGAGGCATGGGGAGTATTTTACCTCATTCCCTCACCCCCACATCGCTCCGCTCGCTCCCCCTCTCCCGCAAAGCGGGAGAGGGGGAGCGAGCGCGAAGCAAGGACGGGTGAGGGAATTTTGCGCTTGACTATATTTTTTTATCCCCTACAATAAAGAGCATAACTAACCATAACTTTTATGAGGAGAATCTATTATGTCCGAAATACCAGAATTTCTTGACCAAGATGACCCCAGCCTGTCAAACGGTGGTGAAATGACAATGGTTGAAACATGGATAGCCGCTGTGACAAAGCCGAATGTTGGTACCTTTGCAGAAATTGCAGGGCAGCCTGGCGCAACAACGGGTAAAGCTTTCTTGTGGGCTTTTGTTGCTTCATTAATAAGTGGTTTTTCCAGTCTGCTGGCTCAATCTTTTAGCGTAGGTGGCCAAATGGGTGGTTTGCTAGACCTTTTGCCGCCAGAAATAGCGCGTGAAATACCGATGGGTGCAAGCTCCTCCATTGGATTTGGGACAGTTATTTGTGGCGCACCTGTATTTGCTGTTATAGGTGTTATTGGCTTTGCAATTGGTGTTGCTCTTGTTCAATGGGTGGCAAAACTCTTTGGTGGCACGGGGTCTTTTGATAAATTAGCCTATACTTTTTCGGCGATATTCGTGCCTGTTTCGCTAATATTGGCAGTGCTAACATTGCTCGCAGCAATACCTGTTATTGGCATGTGTTTTGGAATATTTTCATTTGGTATTTCAATTTATATGATTGTCCTTCAAGTCTTCGCGGTTCAAGCTGTCAATGATCTTGATACAGGCAAAGCCGTTGGCTCTGTACTCTTGCCAGGGCTTGTGTTCTTCCTCTTCATTTGTTGCTGTGTAGCAATTAGTATCGGTGGCCTTGCTGCTGCTGGCCCAGCTATTGGTGATATTTTCAGCGAAATCGATCAGAGTCTTTATTAAAAAAATATTTCAACTAAAAACATAAAAACCTTGCGAGAGCTTGAAACTCTCGCAAGGTTTTTTGTTGTCACTTGGTATAATACGCCTCATGAAAACACAATCTCTCGAACTAGAAATTGCAGAAATCCTCACCAAACACGGACAAAAAATCGTCTTCGCAGAATCCTGCACGGGTGGGCTGATCGGGCATCGCATTACCAATCTGCCCGGCTCATCCGCCTATTATTTAGGCAGCATCACTGCCTACGCCTACGAAGCCAAGGTGAAATGGCTCAACGTTTCCTGGGATACCCTCAAAGCACATGGTGCAGTCAGTAGTGAAGTTGTTTTAGAGATGGCAAAAGGCGTGCGGGATGCCCTCAAAGCCGACATCGGATTAAGCGTCAGCGGGATTGCCGGTCCCGGCGGAGGATTGCCCGACAAACCCGTCGGCACAATCTGGATTGGACTTGCCACCGCTGATGGAGCTTGGTCCCGCCATTTTTGTTGGGACGGCGACCGCCTCGAAAACAAAGATTATTCTGCCGATGCCGTCTTGCAAATGTTGCTCGATTATTTAAAAGGCGAGCGTGATTTAGACAAGATATGAAATCGAAAAATATAATCCTATGAATAAAATTATTATCCTCGTTTCCGCTAACCCTGAATGGGTCGCACTAAAACCTCTCTTTCCCGATGCTGAAATTCAAGAATCACCTTTCGGTGAGTTCTTTCATGCAAGCTTAAACCTTCACCCTGTAACTTTTTTCTTCGGTGGTTGGGGCAAAATATCATCTGCTGCCAGTGCGCAATATGTAATTGATCATTTTCAGCCAGACCTGCTCGTCAACTTGGGTACATGCGGCGGATTTGAAGGTCGCGTTGAAGCGGGGAGAATTATCCTCGTTGAACGCGCAATTTCCTATGATATTTACGAGCAAATGGGAGATGCAGGAGAAGCGATCGAATTCTACTCATCCGATATTGATTTGAGCTGGCTCCCGCCTGTGGATTATCTTCCTATCCGACGCGGTAGTATTGTCTCTGGCGACCGTGATATTGATCCCAAACAAATCCCGATGCTGATTGAACGCTACGATGCCTTCGCGGGGGATTGGGAAACAGCGTCTATTGCTTGGGTGGCGCGAAAAAACGGAAGCAAGCTCCTCGTCCTGCGTGGTGTCTCGGATTTGGTCAGCGTCGAAGGGGGAGAAGCGTATGGGAATAAAGAATTATTTTACGAACGCACCAAAGAAATCATCCCATCCATAATTAACCTTTTTACAGAGATATTGCAGTTGTTACCATAGTTTTTTAAACACAAGGGGCACAAAGAGCACGAAGAAAAAACTTTTTCTTTGTATCGCTTTGTGCTCTTCGTGTTTAATTTTTTAAAATGGGGAACTTATCTCCTCCTCCCAACGTCATAAAAGTAATATTCAACATTTCTCAAGGAGGAGAAAATGTCCGCAAAAAAGATCGTACTAAATAGCATGTTGCTTGCTGCTTTCATTCTGAGTGCTTGTGGTGGCGCATTCAGTGCACCCGCCGAACCAGCTGAAGAATCTCCAGCATCGCCCTCGCGTATTGAAGAATATGAAGAGTCGCCTGCTGCGGAAGAGCCCGTTGCCGAAGAACCAGCTACAGCAGATTATAGTTCTGGGGAATCTTATTCGGGGCAATCTGCCGAGGGTAGCGCGCCGAGCTACTCGGGTAGCAATCAACCCCAAAGCACACCCTCCGCTCCGTTTCGAGAGCAAAAGAGCGATGGCGAGCCAACCGATATGTTTTTCGAAAACTATGGCACGAATCCCATTATTGATACCGATGACGATCATCTTTCTACCTTCGCCCTTGATGTAGATACCGGCTCTTATACCATCATGCGTAATTATCTGAATGATGGTAATTTGCCGCCCAAAAACTCTGTGCGTGTCGAAGAATATATCAATTATTTCGAGCAGGGCTACGAACAGCCCTCTGCGCGTCAGGCTTTCGCCATCCATCTCGATGGCGCACCCTCGCCTTTTACGCAAACTGAACGCTACGAAATGTTGCGCGTAGGCATTCAGGGTTACGATGTCTCCAACAGGGAGCGCAAGGATGTTTCGCTGACTTTTGTGATCGATGTTTCAGGCTCGATGGATATGGATAATCGGTTGGGATTAGTAAAACGTTCGCTGGAAATGCTCGTGGAGCAACTGGGACGAAGGGATAGTGTCAGCATTATCGTTTATGGATCGAACGCCCGCGTCGTCCTTGACCCGACACCTGCTTCCGCTAAAGGAGAGATTCTCTCGGCGATTTACAATTTACGCTCCGAAGGCTCAACCAATGCCGAAGCCGGTATAAAGCTGGGATATAAAACCGCCATGCGCGCCTATAACCCTGATGGCATCAATCGTGTTATTCTCTGCTCAGACGGCGTTGCTAATGTCGGCAAGGTTGAAGCAAATGCCATCCTGGACGAAGTTCACGGCTACGTGGAAGAAGGCATCACGATGGCGACCTTTGGCTTTGGTATGGATAATTACAACGATACCCTTATGGAACAACTCGCTGATAATGGAGATGGTTTCTATGCCTATATTGACGATACCAACGAAGCCAGACGCCTCTTCGTGGACGATCTAACCAGCACCCTCCAAACCATCGCGATGGATGCCAAGGTGCAGGTTGATTTCAACCCCGAAGTTGTCTCGCGTTACCGCTTGGTCGGCTACGAAAACCGTGATGTGGCGGACGAAGATTTCCGCGATAACAGCGTGGATGCAGGTGAGATCGGTGCAGGCCATTCAGTTACAGCCCTATATGAAATCAAGCTCTATCGCGAAGCTTATGGCCGTGTTGCGACTGTCCACATGCGTTGGGAAGACCCGGATACGCATCAGGTTGTGGAAATAGAGAAAGATATATATGCTGGAGATTTTGAGAGAGAATTTCGTGATGCCGATCCCTACTTCCAGCGTGCGGTTGTGGTTGCCGAATATGCCGAAATTCTCGGTGATAGCTACTGGGCAGAAGATAGTGATCTAGGCGATGTCTACGATGAAGCCCGCTGGCTGGAAGATTATTTTGACAGAGAAGATGAGATGGAAGAGTTCGTAGATTTGGTGAAGCAGGCACGTAAGGAGATACGCTGGTAGATCGGAAGATTGAGAAAGAAAAAAGCGGAGAGAAAAAACTCTCCGCTTTTCGTGTTTTGGTTAATTTTTAAAAACTATTGAGGTTGCTGAACGCAAATCCCAAGCGTTGCTTCAACATCATTAAACCATTTATATCTTGTCGTAACGCCGACAACATATTCATTCTTAGCTATAGATTCGTGGTCGGGGTATTTGGCGAACTCGAATGGGGAAAATTTGATAAAATTCCACTCTTCGGCATCAAAGGTACTCCACTGTTGCATTTTTCCACTCGTTGACGCAATCACCTTTTCGTTGTGATTGCGTAAAGGAACACTTTCGTTCAGTAGTGTAACTTTATAGGTAAAGTGCTTGCGACGAATGGGCCATAGGCAGTTCCCATTCCATGCATATTGACAGTATTCATAATAGTAAAATGACCATTCAACAACGTTTTGTTCTTTGGATATGAAACAGTCTTTGTCGGATTGTGAAACGTTTACTTCTGCCGATTCTGCTCTGGATGGAGAAATTTCTAGAAATAGCGCAATTAGGATCAATGCTCCAATTGCCATAAAAATTCTACGTTGCTTTGTTTTATTTGTCATAAGATTATCCTAAATTTCCCCAGTTATACTGGATAATGTTAAATATTGGAATGCTCATTTTTGATCGGTTTAGTGTATTAAAAAAACTATACTGTATTGCAGTGGGATGCCAGTAGTCGAAACCAAGAAGCGAAGCTTAAAAGTTTTTCTTAGCACCTTCCAAGCCATCGCGATGGATGCAAAAGTACAGGTTGATTTCAACCTCGAAGTTGTTTCACGCTACCGCTTGGTAGGCTACAAAAACCGCGATATTGTCGATGAAGATTTCCGCGACAACAGCGTGGATGCAGGTGAGATCGGTGCAGGCCATTCAGTTACAGCCCTATATGAAATCAAGCTCTATCGCGAAGCTTATGGCCGTGTTGCGACTGTCCACATGCGTTGGGAAGACCCGGATACGCATCAGGTTGTGGAAATAGAGAAAGATATATATGCTGGAGATTTTGAGAGAGAATTTCGTGATGCCGATCCCTACTTCCAGCGTGCGGTTGTGGTTGCCGAATATGCCGAAATTCTCGGTGATAGCTACTGGGCAGAAGATAGTGGTCTAGGCGATGTTTACGAAGCAGCATGGCGGTTGGGAAAATTCTTCGGTCGCGACGACCCGATGCATGAATTTATGGAGTTGGTGGAGAAGGCGCAAAGAGAAGGAGGATGGTGGTAGCATTACGTGAAACGTGAAGACGTATAGCATGAAAAGATACCGAGTTTTTTGGAATAACTCGGTATCTTTGTTTAAAAAACTACCCCCAATACAAGAGTGGAAGACGTAATGTTTTGAAAACCAAAGGAGCTTTTAGCCAATCTTCCGAGCCTAAATCGTCTAAAAGTCGAATAGCCTCATCGCGTAGATTTTCATCTTGATGACAATCAGCCAACGTCAGCAATGCTCCAGCTTCATTAAACCTGCGGGAGTGCTTTTTTGCCAGCGTGCGCACTGCTTCTGCGTAACGGACTTTAGACGATAGATCTTTTTGCAACTCGCTCATACTACGTAAAGCTACGATTTCCAGCAAATGGGCATTTGTTTTTTTTGCTATCGATAACGTTTTTTCAGCGTACTCAAGAGCACTGTCAGTATCACCTAGCCCATCCATAGCCCAAGCCATATTAGCACAAGCGACTCCTGTACCGATATGAAATTGCATTTCTTCTGTATAGGCAAGGTATTGGCTAATGCGTTGGTGGGCATCTTGGAAATCCCCAAGATAAATTTGTGTATAGCCAATATTGGCATTGGCTCGTTCGGCTTCAGCTCGATTATTTATCAATTGGCTTAACCTGTGGTGTTGCTCCATCAGTGCTATTGCTTGCGCTAATCTTCCGCGCAAAAATTTAACTAGCCCGAGATTTCCTGTTTGAATGGCTTGCCATTGAAAGGCTTTGATTTCTTCTGCCATGCTGATGCTGGATTGTAGTATTTTTTCAGCTTGCTTGTATTTCCCCGTGCTCCAGAAGATGAGACCTATATATCCTTTAGAATAGACTTGCGATGCTTGGTCTCCCCAGTTTTTGAAAATCTCTGTGGCTTTCTCAAAATCAGCGATGGCGAGATCACTTTTTTCAGCAGTCCAATAAGTGGCTCCACGACGATTATATATTTGAGCGATAAGGGGATTGTCTTCATCCAGGCTTTCGCTTGCTAAAGCATATGCCTTCTGGATAGTAGTGACGGCATCATTTTCCAGCTTCATACGTCGCAAAACATCTGTTTTTTTCAGCAGAAATTCAACTTCTAATGCTTGAAAAACTTTCTCTGGGAGTTGGTTTTTCTTTACGTATAGGGCTTCTTCTAATGCGGTGATCGCATTTATTCGATCGCCTATAAGCCCAAGGTCTTTCTCTGCTTCAAAGACGGCCATTTCTGCTTTGAAGACCATTTCTGGGTTGTGATGGGAGGTTGCCAAATGGAGGGCTTTCTTAGCACCTAAAAGGGCTTTTTTTGCATCGCCCCCGATGATCAATATTTCTGATTGTGTTAGTGCTAACCAAATTAGACTATTAATTTCTTCTGCTTCTTGCGCAATTTTAGTGACTTTATCCATGACAAGCATCCACTCTGTCCATTTTCCCCACCAGAGGGGGAGTGGATGTAAGGTGCGCACAAAATCTATCAGAGCAAAGCGCGTAGCAGGGTCGGGATGAGAAATCCCTTCATCAAAAATGGCTAAGATGCTACCGAAATGATTGATAAGAGTATCAGGTGCCTTTTTGTTTTTTTTAATAAGCGAGATAAGAAGATGGATCTGTCTCGTTATTGAATTGGCATAAAAAGATTGCCAGTGTGTATTCTCTGTGGCACTGATCATGAGCTCTCGTTATTCCCCCATCCGCGCAAAATATCGGTATGCAAAAAGGTTGTCGTTAAACGATGGATGCGGTAAAGAGGCTCTTCAATTGTCCCTAAAAATTCAATTAAAGAAAGCCGTTTTAGCTGCTCTAAACCTTGATCAAACTCCTCATCTCTAAGAGCGTTTATTTCACAAATCCATTCGCGGTTTTCACCATCTGGAGAAACGATGAGCATGGCGATCAGCAGTCGTTTGCCTGTGTCATCGAGCAAGTCCCACGCTTGCCTGTAGATATAGCTATACATATTTTGAGCGTTTTCTTCTCCTAAACGCAGTTGACGGATAATGCTTCTCGCCGGAAGAAAACCAAATTGAGCGGTGGCAAGTTTGAGGACAAGAGGGATCCCGCCGATGACATCGTAGAGGGATGAGATAGTTTTATATGGCAAAGAAAGCGTTAATCCGATGCGCTTGATCTCTCTATCCACAAGCGTATAGCTGTCTTCAAGAGAGAGTTCGGGGATGCGGAAGGTGCGCAGTTTGGGATATTGGCTCAGGCTTTTGCGGCTTGTAAAAAGAAATTTTGATTTCCCTATAATTTTGAGCAATTCAGGGACGAGTTTGTCTACATCGTTGAGGGTTTCAAGGTTGTCGATAATGACCAGAAAATGATATTGGCTAAATAGTTTTTTCAACCCATCTAATTTATCTTGCGTAGATAAACCAGAAAGATGGCTTTGCCCAAGCTGATGAGCAAGACGAGCGACTATATCATCGATCGTAGAGGCAAAATTATCAACGGAGGCAATTTCACCGAAGGGGGATAATTCTTTTTGGATGGCACTCACCCAGGCGTAGCCCTCAAAGCTGGATTTTTGATATTGTTCTTGAAGCAAATGCTGGGCAATGAAAGTTTTGCCGATCCCGCCAATCCCCTCGATGCTGATGGCTTGAGAAAGATCGCTATTGAGCAGCAAGTGGTTGATTTCGGAGAGAATGGTGTCGATACCGATTACCTGATTTCTTGGCACGGTCGGGAAATGATCTTGCAGGTTTTTTCCAGTATGGTTTCTTTCGTTTTTATCAAGCTCGGCTTTTATTTGAATGCTGAAATTTTCGAATCCCTTCAATAAATAACGGCGGAGTGTGCGGGGAGAAATGCGGCAATTTGTAGCGAGTTCGTCTACAGTGTATTTTCTGAGAGCGAGATAGCGAGAGTGGATTAATGCAAAATATTGTGTGTCGGATGGCGGCGTACGAAAGAGTTCTTTTAATTCGACCAGTACCCGCTCTCGATTTTGGCTTGCTACCGCCTTCAAAAAGGATGCCGATAATTTTCCTTGGACGCGTTGATAGAGCATCTCGCGAAGATACAGCTGAGACTGCTCAAGCGACTGTGATTCTGTGGGCATATAATTTAAAGTAGCTAAATCTTCTTCTGAGAAATCGCTTTTCTGCCATTTTTTGAGCAGGGTTTCAATAAATTGTGGAGTGATTTTTTC
>JABGOQ010000100.1 GCA_018645405.1 Anaerolineae bacterium
TTTTCTCTTTCTGAAAATGCAATATAGCTCAATCCAATACTGATGAAATAAAGCAGGGACATAGGGAGCATTACCAAAGCCATATTGACCGGATCCACAGTTGGCGTGATTGCAGCTGAAATAATAGCAATCAAAACCAACGCTAGGCGCCATTGCTCCTTAAGTACCTGAGGTTTCACAAAACCCATTGCTGTGAGTATATAAATAATTAATGGAAATTCAAAAGCCATCCCGATCCAAAACATCACTCCTGTAATAAAGGTGAAATAGGAGTGAGGGCGCAGTTCAGCTTGAAATCCCATAAAATTCAACAAGAAGGGCAATGCTGCTGGCATCATTATATAGTAGGCAAACGATGCTCCACCAATGAATAGTAAGGTTGCCAGAGGAATCCCTAAAAGGCCAAACTTCTTTGAACGTGGCATTAGTGCCGGTGCGACGAATAGCCATAGTTCGAAAAAGATATACGGCAGTGCAATCGCAAACCCACTTAACAGAGCGATCCGCATGAAGACCCCTATAGATTCAGTAACCTCGATCGCCTTGAGAGCATCAATTCCACCAGGGACGGGCTTTGCCAGATAGGTAAGCAAGTTTTGAGTAAAAAGAAATGAGACAGATACAGTGACGATCAACCCCAGCAACATCCGAAACAGATATTTGCGCAAAGATTCAATTTGCCCAAAGAAAGAAGAGCGCGCATCATCGTCATTGAATATGGATACTGTGGTATCTATCAACGACTGCTCATCAGGAGTTTCGTTCAAAAATTCATGTATTCTTTTATAGCTCTGGAAAGGCAGTCTGAGTAGCCAAAAGAGAAAACGAAATGGCGCTGAAATAACCAGCCAAAGTTTTTTGAAGACTTTAAGCATTATCGTTCTCTACCCTCAATGAGGGTTCTGATGTTTCTAGGTCACCTTTTTCCTCTCGCTCTACATTCTTTTTTTGTTCTGAAATTGAATTCCAGGAACCGATGGTGTCCTTAGCATCTAGGTTTTCAACAGCTATATCATCGCGAAACTTCTGTATATCTTCATTAGCATCACGCATCCACTGATGTGGCAATGTGCTGACCTTGTGAGATATATCTTTGACTGTGCGCCACTCAGATGAAGTGATGATCTTACGCAAAGAAGTGCCGATGGTCTTTCCAGCCTTTTGCATATCTTTTGGCCCAAGAACAATCAAAGCGATTAAGATGATGAACGCCAGTTCAGGTATGCCGATGCCTAGTATATCCATACTAAATTCTCTTTTCTATATTTGTTTTCTAATAATGCCAAAGAATAGATCATTCTTCATTCTGTTGTTCATCTAGAGCATCATCTTTTTCAGATGCGATTCCTTCACGAAAGGCTTTTATCCCACTGCCAAGTTCCCCAGCGATTTTACCGATACGCCCTACTCCAAAGAGCAGGATTACGATTATCAAGATAATAATTAATTCAGTAGATCCAAATCTAATAACCTGAGTTATGGATAAGAGAGGGTTCCTGATTAGAATAAGGCTAAAGTCACCACACGATAGCTTTCTAAAAAGGAACCCCGCGATGAGTTTAGTTGAATTATTTGCAGATGTTGATGATTTTTGCCTATTATTTGAGCCTCGTTGGAAAAGATTTCAATTATCCAATGGGTTACGCCAACGTGATCGAAATACTCAACTATCTTTGAGCGAGATCATGACGATCATGATCTACTTTCATCAATCTGGCTATCGTTTTTTCAAGGCTTACTATCAAAAACATATACAGAAGCATCTCACCGAAGAGTTCCCAGATTTAGTGAGCTACCATCGCTTTGTGACGCTCATGTCTCGAGCTTTTATGCCCCTAACCTTCTATCTACTCTCGAAACGAGGGGCTTGTACAGGGATTTCCTTTGTAGATTCTACTTCGCTCAAGGTCTGCCACAATAAACGTATTGAGAGAAACAAGGTCTTTTCAGGTATTGCCAAGAGAGGCAAGACAACGATGGGCTGGTTCTATGGCTTCAAATTACATCTGGTTGTCAACGAGTATGGCGAAATTCTCTCATTTCAATTGACGCCAGGCAATGTTGATGATCGAAAACCAGTTCCTTTTCTTTTTGAAGGTCTTTTTGGAAAAGCCTTTGCTGACAAAGGCTACATTTCAAAAGATTTGTTTGCCAAACTCTTGAAAGAGAATATTCAATTGATTACTGGATTGCGCAAAAACATGAAGAACCAGTTGATGGATTTACAAGATAAGCTGCTTTTACGAAAGCGCTCAATCATTGAAACCATCAATGACCAACTGAAGAATATCTCTCAGATCGAACATTCAAGGCATCGAAGTTTCTCGAATTTCTTGGTAAATCTCATCTCAGGTTTGATTGCATATGCTCTCAAACCCATCAAGCCAGCCTTGAATTTGAAGCCAGCATTACTTGCTGTCGTTTGCTAAGCATAACTCAGGTTAATAGGCATTGTTTTTCTCCTTGTTATTTTGTCATGGCAATCCAACAATAAAGTATGAACTACCGAGATTGAGTCCCAGATTATTATTGAATGCTTAATCAAAAAATATTTCTGAGGGCCAGAAAGAATATAAAGTGCTGCTTATTTAGGGAAGTAGGTTCCTTCTACCCACTTCTCTCCATCATGGCCGACCTCTTTTTTCCAAACAGGAACGATTTCTTTGAGTCGGTCTATTCCGTAGCGTGCAGCATCAAAGACACCAGTATCACGGTGTGCAGCTGTACATATAATCAATATTGTTGGAGTTCGAGGCATCAATTTGCCAATACGTTGAACAATTGCTATTCCTTCTACTACAGACCATCGCTCCCGGATTTCCTTTGCAACCTGTTTCATTTTGGATTCAGCCATTGGGACATATGCTTCATATTCGAGATAAGCAGTCTGTCGGTTTTCGCGAGCAGTCTCACCACGCACCATACCAGCGAAGATGGCCGCTGCACCTGTAGAGGAAAGCGTAACTCTTTCGAGCAATTCATCTAAGTTGAGCTCATCTTCAGTAATACAATAAATTAAAGGAAAATCTGTCATAATTACTCCAGAACCTCGTTGAACACATCTCCTGATTGACCACCATGCTTTTCTATCAGGCGAATATTTTGAATACACATTGTCTTTTCAACCGCTTTTGCCATATCGTAAATTGTCAGGGCGCTAACAGACACCGCTGTTAATGCTTCCATTTCGACACCGGTTTTACCAGCTACTTTGACAAGAGCTGTGATGATCACTCCAGGGATAGACTCATCTAATTTCAAATCCACATCTACTTTCGTAAGTAATAATGGATGGCATAATGGAATCAGTCCTGAAGTTTGTTTTGCGGCCTGAATCCCAGCAACCTGAGCTACAGTCAACACGTCACCTTTCTTCATTACCCCAGACTTGATCAATTCCAGTGTCTCAGCTTTCATTTTTACCTCGCCCCGCGCAATCGCGAGACGAGTAGTGTCCTGCTTGCTACCGACATCCACCATATGGGCAGTGCCATTGACATCCAGATGCGTTAAATTATTTTTACCCATTTTCAGCCACCAATCTGCGCCATACGGCGAGCCTCAGGATAATTGCTCGATGCCAATTCATGCCCTTTGGGCTTTTGGTCTACAGACTGCTGTAATAATGCTTTGAGATTAGCTCCATTACTCAAGCCTTCTCGGACAGAAATTTCTTTATCCATTAAAAGACAAGCGCGTAAATACCCGTCCGCGGTTAGGCGTAGACGGTTGCAATTTTCACAGAAATGTTCACCTAAAGGAGAAATAAACCCCACAGTGCCGATTGCTCCAGGAATGCGGAATGTGCGTGCGGGGCCGTTCCCGGTTGGAGCTTCAGCAGGTGCAAGGTCCAGATGCTCCAGTTGAGCATGCATTTTCTGTACCGAAACATACCTTTCAGCGCCAGTTGGAAGATTGTCACCCCATTCCTGCTGATTTCCAACTGGCATCAATTCAATAAAGCGGATATGCCAGGGATAACTCTTAGTCAAGCTGGCGATATCAGATATTTCATTAAAATTGAAGCCGCCCACTACAACAGTATTCAGTTTTATGGGCGTTAGACCAGCGGCTTCTGCAGCCAGAATACCTTTCCAAGCACAATCAAAATCACCAAATCGGGTTACGCGTTGGAATTTATCTGCATCCAAAGTATCAAGGCTGATGTTAACTCGCTTTAATCCAGCATCCGCCAAAGGTTGTGCCATTTTTTCAAGTAAGATAGCATTCGTTGTCAGGCTAAGATCCTGAATACCAGGTGTAGCTGAGATACGTGCAACAATTTCCAGTAGGTCAGGACGAATAAGCGGCTCGCCCCCTGTTAATCGAATTTTACTCACGCCCAGGCTTGCTGCCGTTTCTACCACATAAATAATCTCATCTGCTGTGAGCAGATCTTCGCGAGGTATCCACTTGATGCCTGATGCAGGCAAACAATAGGCGCAACGCAGGTTGCAACGATCTGTAATAGAAATGCGCAGATAGGTAACAGAACGACCAAAGGGGTCAATCAGCATAATGTTTTTTCTCCCAGATTTGAATGGCTTGCAAAACACCATTTGCTATACATGCTGGTCGGTCAGCAATAGTAGCGAATTCTGCGGCTGCGCCGCGAGGATCAACTTCTATCACCTTGGTTTTAACTTTTACGACGACATCATCATGTGTGATACCTCGCAATATTCCTGTAAGGGGTGCATATAATGCAGCTTGGTTGATGCGGGCGACAAATTGCCCTTGACTTACCGAATCGCCGGGCTGCAAGAGAGTACTAAAAGTTCCATCACAGGGAGCATAGACATAACGGTCACGAGCATGCCCTGCTATTGACGTTGGCTCACCTTGCAAGGGAAGAGTAGCTCCATGCTCAAGTACTTTCCCCAAGTGATTACCAAAAGTTTCAACTACCAAATCAGTTGTGTCACCTGCCACAAAATTTGGTCCAAGGCCAAGAGTAAGCGGAGCAAGGCCAAGCTGTCTAGCTGGTTGTTTGTGTTTGTACATACGGGCATCTACCAAAATATGTGGGCGAATTATTTTAATAATTTCATCGAATTTGCCAATAGAAACAGGAATTACTTGATGATGTGCCAACATGCCGCGTAATAGAAAACTTCGGTTCACCAAAAAAGCTCTTACTCCTTCCAGCTTTGTATTTCCATTAAAGATTGCATCTGTAAAAGCCATTTTTCGCCGAGTAACTGTTGGTTTGGGTATATCATGTATTGCAGCAGAAAAGCCTGCGCTGAACAGAGTATGAGCCACTGCAGAACTTATATCATTGCTACCGCGAACAAGAATTCTGATACTCATTGGTATCGGTTCCAAGCCTTTGTGCCTTTTTTTGTAAAGCAGGTCATACTAACAGCACCCCATAGAAATATTTGCAGATAGCAATCAGCAGAACTAATCCAAGCAAACGACGCAAACCAATGCTAGACAGTTTTTTTGCACCTAGATATGCACCACCAAAAGCTGCAAGAACCCCAAGCGGGAGCAGGTAAAGTCCAAGGTCGTTAAGAGTAAAGTTGCCGCCCAATAAACGACCGATCAGCCCGCTAGCAGAATTAATAAAAATAAAGGCTGAAGCCACAGTGGATGCCTGTTTAGTTTTCCCCCAGCGGACAAGAATAATTAGCGGTGAGAGGAAAATTCCACCACCAATTCCTACCATGCCCGAAAGCAACCCAATAATTGCACCCGAAAGAAATCCAACAGGCAAGGGCAATGGGCGAAGCAATTTTTCATCATCTTCAAGTTTAGAGAAGAATAGCATGCGGAGCATCACAAAAATTAGCACACTATACAGTAATAAGTAGTAGATAGTGTCATTCAAGCGCATGTATCCACCAAGAAATGCCGCAGGAACAGAAGTGATCAAAAAGGGCCATAATAATTCCCCTTTGAAATGCCCGGCACGGTAGTAGGTGGCAAAAGAAATACTGGAGACAAAGAGGTTCAAGATTAGAGCTGTGCTGGCCATGATCTGAATAGGGATATCAAAAAGGCTCATAACAGCCAAATAACCTGTTGCTCCGCCGAAGCCAACACTTGCATATAAAAAGGCAATGCCAAATACTGAAAAAAGTAGCGTAATAGGAGGCAAGACTAGATTACCCTCCGCTCACGGGAGGGAAGAGGGCGATCTCATCTTCAGAGGAAATGGATTGAGTACGATCAGCATATTCTTGGTTAACCGAAATTAAGACGTATTCCAATGCCGATTCAATCGCGGGATATTGACGTGACACTGAGGCCAATAAATCAGATACTGTTGCAGGCTCACTGATATCGACGGATATCTGTGAAGCTTTGGCGCGATCTTTGAGTGTGGCGAAGAGACGGATATTCAGATTCATGCCAGCACCCGTGAAAACTGAACTTCAATAGGGGCAACCTGATAGTATGAATGTCCTGCACAAGTAAGGCATAATCGCAGACCTTCGTGGTTTACTTCGCGCTCATTTATAATCTCTTCGCCGCAGCTTTCACAATTAGTGCGCACGCCAGGTCGCGAGACGATTTCTTTGATAGGGGCATGTAAAATAACCTCTTCAGAGAAGAACATTTCATCTAAAGGCATGATCTGATAGCCGTGAAGCTGTGCAAAATAATGGCGAGTCTCGCCTTCAGGAGCATAAGCCTTAGCACGCTCACGCACGTTTAACGCTGGAGCGATACGAACGACCTTGTTTGTTTTTGTATCTACAAAAACAGCTGCGATTTTCCCGTAATCTTCGACACGCATGGTGCGATGGCCAACTGTCGCACCTGTTGCTGCGGCAACACCGTCTGCAAAGCAGCCATCGCTTTCCACAATGGCTAGTAAACGTTTTTTTGTTTGTGGCAGGTCGAGGTCAAAAATGTCTGCCGCCAATATCCCCATTCGCACGCCAATGACTTGTCGTGGGCAGAGGTGACTATGATCTGCTGCGGAAGCATCCAATAACTCTTGCAATGTTTTTTTCATCATAATATTTTCCTTTCTTGCGCCCAATAGAAAAGGCTGCCTCACAAGAGAGACAGCCTGATAGGATCAAATCCGGGCGTCTCCTTTCCAATATCATCCTGCAAAAAACAGGAATTCGGGGGGGCTGGGGTGTTTCCACCAACAACCGGGGCCACTTTTGGTGACCGGCCTGATAGCCATACAGAAAGACTGGTTAGAGTATCAAGCTCGGAGCGTAAACTGTAATTTTCTACTTACTATGTGTACATTGTGTTCGTGATCACTTTTATTTGGTAAAAAACGTTGCTATACTTAACACGGTTATAAACTTTCATTTTTGACAGAACACTTGTTGGTGAT
>JABGOQ010000097.1 GCA_018645405.1 Anaerolineae bacterium
GCGAGGCGGAAAGCCTCCATTAAGTATGTGTCCGAAAAGTCTGAGGACGTACAATTTCTGGGCATTACTGGGGCCCCTGGTATCAGGAAGCCTTCAATTCAGTCCCTGAGCTAAAGTGGACAGTTGTCCCGCTCCCCACAGGCCCAGGCGGGCATAAAGGTGTCATTATGTGGATGGGCTGGGGAATCAATCAAGAAACTGAACATCCCGAAGAAGCTTGGGAACTACTCAAATGGCTAACAACTGAGCCCGGGCAAAGAGTATATACGCGTCGAGCACTCACGCAAGTCAAATCTTTGGCGGTTGAACTGCAACGGATCAATGATCCTTTCTGGGGTGTTTTTCTTGCCGAAACAGAATATGTAGATACCTTAGACGATGCGGTGCATCCGGGCTTTTTCCCTTGCGTTTCAGAAGATGCAACAGCAGAATTCCTGCTAAATACGTGGAAAGAAGGTGGAGAGAAATTTAATCTTCAAGTAAAATTAGATCAACTAGCCAAAGACGCTGATCGGTGTCTTAATAACACAGAATAGTCGCCCTTAGCATAAGTTTTTACACAGTGCCCATCGCCAAGGACAGCAAGAACTCTGCTTGGAATACTTATACAAGAATTCGAAATTATGTCCACTGAGAACAAGAAAGATACTTCGAAAAAAATCAGCTTTCTGGGGCGTTACAAGCATGGCAGCTTGCGACGAACTTTGTTGATTACTCTTTTATCACTGACGCTTATTCCCATAATCAGTATTAGTACTATCACTATTTGGCGGCAATATGAAAATAGCCGCGCACAAATTGTCAATCAACTAACCTCCGTAGCAGCCCTCAAAGAAGCTCAACTCCTGAGTTGGTTTAATTCACTATCATCTGACCTTGAACTTGTCGTGGCAAACCCGAGCGTTCGCGCCTATATCTCCGAATTGATTAATAGCCAACATAATGAAATAGTGGCAGCTTCCTGGCGAGGGGTAATAGAAGATACGCTAAAAGTTGCGCTGGTACATGAAAATAAATTTGACGAAATTTTCATCATTGATGAAAGGGGCAAAGTCATCATCTCTACAGATCCTGGACGGGACGCTCATGATTTTTCTGACGCGCTTTTTTTTCAAGAAAGTTTAAATGCACCCTTTGTGCAAGCACCTTCCTTTTCCCCTATATATGAAAAAATGGTTATCTTTGCGGCGGTTCCGCTTTACGATGAAAATAATCGCCTATACGGTGTTCTTGCGGGAACTGCCAAACTAGAAACCTTCAATGAATATATGCTTGAGCGCGCTGGTCTTGGAGATACAGGTGAAACTTATTTGGTCAATATGGATCATGTCATCCTAACGGAAGTGCTCTATGTGCCAAATGCAGAAACAGAAACAATATATACTTGGGGTGTTGAAGAGGCTTTGCTCAAAAAAAACCATGGTAACGGAGCTTATCAGAACTACCAGAATCCTCCTAATGATGTTTTAGGCGTTTATCGTTGGGTTTCAGATTTAGAAGTTGCATTAATCGCAGAACAAAGCAAGTCAGAATCATTTGCAAAGACCTATCAAAATATCAGCATTACTTTAAGCATTACCCTCCTTACAATAATTATTACTATTTTAGTTGTCATTCGAGTTACCGATTATATTGTAGAGCCTTTAACAACGTTCATCAAAATTGCCGAGCGTGCAACAGGTGACGACCTGACACAGAGAATTTCTCTAAACCGTGATGATGAAATTGGCACCTTAGCCAAAGTCTTTAACAATATGATGTCTCGATTACACAGGTCCATTGAAACTCTTGAAGATCGCGTGGCAGAACGAACAAATGAAATATTAGGAATCAATACACGCCTCACACATGAAATCGTTGAACGCCAACATGCTGAAGAAGATCTGCGTAAATCGCAACAACGTCTCTCCCTCCATATTGAGCAAACCATCTTGGCGGTAATTGAATGGGATTTAGACTTTAAGATAACGAAATGGAATCCAGGAGCTGAAAGAATTTTTGGATACAAAAAGGCAGAAGCCATCGGGCAGCACGCCCAATTTATTGTCTCTGAAAAGCATTATCAAGAGGCAGAAAATATCTGGGGCCAATTGCTAAAAGCAAAAGGTGGCACACGCAGTTCAAATCAAAATATTACGAAAGATGGTCAAATCATCTATTGCGAATGGTACAACACCCCTCTCATTGACCCACAGGGAAAAATCATCGGTGTAGCTTCGCTTGCCCAGGATATTACTGAACGTAAAAAAAACGAAAAAGCACTAAGGCAAGCAAGCCTTGAACTTGAACGCCTAACCTTAATAGATGATCTAACACAAATTGCTAATCGTCGGCGTTTTTACGCCTACCTGCAACAAGAATGGAGAGAATTATCACGAACAGGAAAAACGCTGAGCCTGATCATATGTGATATCGATCACTTCAAAGAATTCAACGATACTCACGGGCACCTTATGGGGGATGAATGTCTTTATCAGGTTGCCCAAGCTATCAGCCGAGCAAGCAAACGCCCAAGAGATCTCGTTGCACGATATGGTGGAGAAGAATTTGCCATCCTCTTACCAAATACAGAAAAAGAAGGGGCTGAAGCAGTTACCAGATCCATACAGGAAGAACTTAAAACCCTTCCCATTTTCAACGGACAAGCCAACCCCATCAAAGCAGTCACCTTAAGTTTTGGCATTTCTTATACAATTCCCTCTCTCAAAACCCAGCCAGAAGATTTGGTTGATACCGCAGATCAGGCACTCTACAAAGCAAAAAATAGTGGCCGAAACACAGTAGCTTCACAAGAACTCAACAGCATCTAAACAACTTCTGAACATCTTTCACGTATAATCTCCCCATGAAAACAATTTTAGTCGTAGACGATAACGCCAGCATCCGCACCCTCGTTCGTGATTATCTCACCGAGCAGGGCATGCGCGTTGTCACCGCCGATAACGGTCAAAACGCCCTCTACACCGCCCGTCAGGAAAAACCAGACCTGATCCTGCTCGATATCATGATGCCAGAAATGGATGGCTACCAGTTCGTCACCGCTTATCGCAAAGAGAACGACGCCCCCATCATCCTGCTCACCGCCAAACTTGAAGAAAACGATAAAGTTTTAGGATTAGAGCTCGGTGCGGATGATTACATCACCAAACCATTTGGGATGCGGGAACTCCTCGCACGGATTCGTGCTGTGCTGCGCCGAGCCGGAGCAGATGTGTTTCAACCTGATAGCCTTCGAGTAGCAGATATTCTTCTCGAGCGTGATACCCGCCAAGTCCGCGTGGACGGCGAATCTGTCACCCTAACCCCCTCCGAATTCGACCTCCTGATTGCCCTGATGGAATCCCCCGGCAGAGTCTTCTCTCGCGCCGATTTGCTGATCAAACTCCAAGGCACCAGCTTCGAAGGCGTAGAACGAACAATAGATGTTCATATCCGCAATCTCCGCACGAAGATTGAACCAGACCCCACTAACCCGCGCTATATTGAAACCGTTTTTGGGGTGGGCTATCGATTTAAGGAATCAGGCAATTAGGGATTAGGGAAACAGGAAAATCTAACTCCCAATTTCCGATTCTCAATTCCCATCGTATATGAAATCCCTCTCCCTCAAACTCACTCTCGCCTTTCTCCTCGTCAGCCTCATAGTTGCGGGGCTTGCAGCCGTCTTCACATGGCAAGCCACCGCCCGAGAATTCGAGACCCTCGTCGTGGATCGCATCCGCGATGACTTCACAGAAAAAGTGATTAATTATTATCACGAGCATGGTTCCTTACAGGGGATTAGAGAGGTTTTTCCTCCCCCCGTACAACCTCAACAAACGTTAGATCCAAATCAACCCAAGCCTGCCCCGATCGTATTTGCACTCACCAATGCAAATGGGGTAGTCGTCATCCCCGCAGGGAAATACCGCCCTCGCCAAAACCTGCCTCCCGATATTTTGGCAGAGGGAACACCCATTGATGTAGATGGTCTCCTCATCGGAACAGTGTTGCTGACGGGCAATCTCCCCGAATTTTCCCCCGTTGAAGAACGCTATTTGGAACGGACAAATCAGGCACTACTCCTGGCAACGGGCACGGCAACAATTATTGCCTTAGTTCTCGGCGCGTTATTAGCTCGCTCAATGACACGCCCTTTACGTGAGTTAACCAGCGCAACCCGCGCAGTCGCACGCGGTGATTTGGAACAAAAAATCCCCGTCCGCTCGCAGGATGAGTTGGGCGAGTTAGTGGAATCTTTCAATCAGATGTCGGCTGATTTAGCGCAGGCAACAGAATCACGCAGGCAAATGACGGCAGATATTGCTCACGATCTTGGCTCTCCCTTGACGGTGATCGGCGGCTATCTCGAAGCGATGCAAGAAGGTGTGCTGGAGGTAACCCCAGAACGGATCGGGGTGATGAATACCGAGATCACGCATCTTCAACACCTTGTGCGAGATTTGCGAACGCTCTCGCTGGCTGATGCCGGGCAGATGTCACTTAATCGGAATCAAGTTGAAATGGGGGCGTTACTGCGGCGGGTTGCGGCATCCTATCAATTGGCGGCAAAACAGAAGGGGATCCACTTAAGTGTGGAGGCGGAATCTGCGCCGCTATCCATTGAAATAGATGAAGAGCGCATGGCGCAGGCGTTAGGAAATTTGGTGAGCAATGCCTTGCGATATACGGCGGAGGGAGGGGCGATCAGTATTCAGTTTTCGGTGGTCAGTGGGGGTGCAGTGATTGCTGTTGAAGATAATGGCGCAGGGATTGCGGAGGCCGATTTAATCCGCATTTTTGAGCGTTTTTACCGTGCCGACCAAGCCCGCAATTTGGAGGCAGGGGAATCGGGGTTAGGGCTGGCGATTACGCGAGCCATTGTGGAGGCGCATGGCGGGCAGATTTCGGTGAAAAGCAAGTTGGGGGAGGGGACGAGGTTTGAGATTCGATTGAAGGTTTAAAGTTGGGAGGTTTAAATGTAAACGGGACTTCGATCGAAGTCCCGTTTTTTTTACGCGAACGTTTCAGATTTTAAGGCTGCCCGATTTCTATATAGTAGGGGATACCACTTTGAACCCGAAAAGCTAGTTGGGACTGCGTTACAACATCTGAGATATTATCATTACAGGCAACAAGAGTTAGGTCTTCGCGTGTTCCTGTCCAGACAGCAATGAAGGTATCGTAATCAGTCAGTGGGTCTTTTGTATCAATGGAAATAAAAGTATCTGAGCCTGTGTTTTGTTCGTAGCTGTACCAAACTGTTGTATAGCCAGTGCCTGTTATTCCGCAACCAGAAAGATCAGGGTCATGGGCGTGCTCTGTTGCTTCTCGTGTATCTAATTTTGGCGTTGTGCTAGGTGAACTCAGAGATATAGGGAAATCAAAATCATCATTGCTAGGAACTGCGGGGCATGAAGATAATGTAGCTGTTGTAAGAGCATTTGTTAGGGGAGATTCGTTTACTGCATCATAGGCACTGAGCTTATATTCGTAACTGGTGTTGCAGCGTACATCTTCATCTATATATACTGTGGTATTTGCGCCTACAGAATCTATCTGTACAAAATCGACGCCTTCTTTTCGGTAAATTTTATAGCCTCTTTCTCCTACTATATCATCCCAAGCAAGGGAAATGCTATACTGCTCGGTATTTGTAACCTGGAAGTTTTCAGGCGTTAGAATAGCATCATTTTGAATGGTCACTTGAAAACCTGTTGCTGAGGCAGAATCTACCGTTACTTTAATATTATTCGTTGCATCAACAAAGGTCTCCCCTGTGAGCCACATTGCACCTGCATCACCTGTATCTCCATTTCCATCAGCGTCAATTACATAGGCGGGACGACTTCTGCCTGTATTTACTTCATGAATAATAACAGCTTGCCCGGGTAATTTGACATCGTAGCCAACCTGCCTGCGTACTTCTACAGTATAGTAATTGCTACTAGAATCATTAATAGGGATTTTTGCCATTTTATAATTATTCGTTTGCGGTTGTGTTAATTGTTCTAAGGTAATCGTTGCATAAGATTTATCGTTAACTGTATATTTTTCTCCAGCAGAAATCCATCCTAATTTATCTCTGTGATACGAGATGGTGTGTTGCCCTAAGCAGCCGTAAGTTACATGATAGCTACAGTTTGCCCATGCATCACTCATAACATCCCATTCGTTGTCATAAGTGGCTCCATAGTCACCTGATGAATGTGGAAGGCCAAAAGCATGCCCCATTTCGTGTGATATGACAGTAATGCTACTATATCCCCACGGTGGTTCCCAAGTTATAGGCCAGACTTTAGTAACCCCATCTAAGGTCATATACCTACCTCCTCCCCAAGCATAACCGTTATCAAAATTTGCATTAAACATCATATTTATCCCTGTGTAGGAAGCAAAGTTGACACTAGGATCTGCCGCTGCAAGGCAATCTGAAGCTAATGCATTCAAATCAGCCCCCCCCAGGGTATTGCTAGGATTATAGTAGGTTTTAGTATGTGGTAATGTATGCCAACCACTAGCATCACTCCCAAGAACATCAATTATGTTATAGGAGGCTTCTTTCCAGTAATGACCTAAGCCAGGGTATGTATTGCCATACATATCCTGAAAGTAAACCAAACTCTTTAGATCAGTTGCGACCTCTGGAAATTTACACATGACCGAAATAAAAGGTTGAGAGCCGCTTGTTAATGCGCCAAGATTTTGCGATTGTAGATCGGCAAGCTCGATCGACTCGACTTGAATTATATTTTCTCCCGATTGAGAAGAAAGCTCTTGAGTGCCATGAAGAGTCACACGTTGGCGATCGAAAGATAAAAGACCACCCAAGTTTTCATCTACTAATAGCTGGTTTCTTTGTTCATTTTCATCTGTTAGAAAATAAAGTGGGTCGGTTGCTGGTGAGCCATCAGGCGCATCTCCCCATATTATGGTTAACCAACCAGTTTTAGATATAATTTGATTTGTATCTGTCGATGAAAATGTTGCTGCAAAAGTGGAGTTTGATACAAGAAAAGATAAGGTGATTACGATAAAGAAAAGAATACTGTAGGTACATTTGAAGTTCTTCATGGTGCCTGCCTTAGCCTTAGCTTTTGTTTCTTAGGGGGAAGTTTTTTCGTGCGTTGCCAGCGCATTATTCTCTACCCTAAGCTAAAACAATTTTAGCATTTTATTATTCTACTCTACTTTCAATACCTTCG
>JABGOQ010000069.1 GCA_018645405.1 Anaerolineae bacterium
TTGCTCCTGTTTCGCTTTGTTCCTATCGCTGACGATAAACTGTCAGGTGACTAGTTTAGTTTCAGAGTCGGATATTAAATAGTTTACGCTATTATTATCATGTATAGAGATGAAACACGCAACGCGCATTCTCCCTTGCTTTGCTAGCAAATATAACGGTATGACGAGCCAAATTATTGCAATTATGTATATGAAGCAATTTTGCTCCTCTGCAATGCGGAGGTTGATTTGCACAGGAGAGGACTTTTGGTTGGCTCTAAAGAACTTCCCAAAAAACGAGTAAAATAATAAAAAGGAGTGATCATGAAAAACCTGCTATTAATGCGCCATGCCAAATCCAGTTGGAACCATTCCAATCTATCTGACCATCAACGCCCACTAAATAGACGCGGCAGAAGAGATGCGCCGCGCATGGGTGCTTTTTTACAAGGGCAAGGTATCGAAGTGGATGCCATTCTCTGCTCCTCAGCCCAGCGAACGCGAGAAACTCTATCACTTTTTTTAGAAGAGTTCACCTTCGAGCATGAAGCAGAATTTCTCAACAAACTCTATCACGCTGACCTCCGCAATTATATAGACGAACTTGCAAAATTACCTGAAGAAACAGAAAGCGTGATGATTATCGGACATAATCCCACTATGGCCCACGCGCTTGATTTTTTCTGTGATGAATACGAAAAATTCCCCACGGCAGCAATCGCCCATATCGCTTTTGAAATTGATGAATGGAATAAGCTGATTGAAAACCCCAACGGAAGATTGCTAGGGTATTGGTTTCCAAAAGGCATTTAGAAAAAGCCAGAAAGTAAAAAATTCAAAGCCCTCATTCTTTTTAGACTTCCGAAGTTTTAAAAACTTCGGAAGTCTTTTTTATTCGCTAAATTCGCACAATTCGTGATACTTACACCCCCAACAACTCTCTCAACGCGCCCATCTCCGCGGGGATCAACTCTGGCGTAGGCATAGAGTCGGCGATGATACCGGGATCTTTCATCCCATGCCCAGTGCAGATGATGGCGATTTTTTGCCCTTTGGGGTTAAATCTCCCAGCTTCGATTTCGGCTTTCAATCCTGCCAATCCCGCCGCGGATGCGGGTTCTACCCAGACACCTTCGCTGGCTAAAATGCGTTGTGCTTCAAGAATAGCTTCGTCACTCTGCGCAATAATTCTGCCACCCGATTCTTCTGCTGCCATTAACGCCTGCTCCCCACGCGCTGGCTTCCCGATGCGGATTGCGGTGGCGACTGTTTCTGGATTCTCAACAGGATGCCCCACAACTAATGGAGCGGAACCAGCTGCCTGCACTCCCAAAATTTTCGGTAAAGACATTCCTTTGACTTCAGCATATTGTTTATATCCCGCCCAATAAGCGGTGATATTGCCCGCGTTGCCAACAGGTAGACAATGCCAATCAGGGGCATCACTTAAGGTATCACAAATCTCAAAGGCTCCACTTTTTTGTCCTTCGATGCGATAGGGATTAATAGAATTAACCAAAGCCAAAGGCGTTGTTTTCGTAATTTCGACCACCATCGTGAGCGCATCATCAAATGAGCCTTCTATTTGGATTACATCCGCACCATAGGCAATAGCGCCCGCTAACTTTCCTGCGGCAACCTTTCCTTTAGGAATCAGAACAACCGCTCGCAACCCAGCTCGTGATGCATACGCTGCCGCTGATGCTGCTGTATTTCCCGTTGAAGCACAGATAACCGTTTCAGCACCACGTCCAATTGCTTCGCTAACGGCGGCAGTCATCCCGCGATCTTTGAAGGAGCCAGTTGGATTCAAGCCTTCATATTTGACATAAATTGCTTCTGCGCCCAACTCCCGCGTTAAACGTGGCATACGGATTAAGGGAGTATTCCCCTCCAAGAGCGCAATTTCTTTTGTGTGCTCGGGTAAATCAAATAAATGACCGTAACGGTCTAAAATTCCTTTATACGACATAATAATTCCTTTCCTAAGTAGCTACTCATCATCAATCAATCTCTTCCCCATCCCGACCACATCATCCCGTTTATAGCCAATTGCTTTATAAAAGGCGATCACATCTACATTGCTGGTGCGAATTTGCAAATTGATTTTCGGCGCACCTTGCTCGGCAATCTTCTTCTCTACTGCTTTCATTAACTGACGACCGTATCCACTTTTTTGTAGATCAGGAGAGACAGCCAAATAATTGATCCAGCCACGATGTCCTTCATAGCCACCCATTACAGAGGCGACTAGAACCTCATCTATGAGACCAACGAGAAATAATTCGGGGTCTTTGGCGAGCTTTCTCGTGATATCTTTGACGGGGTCGTTCCACGGGACGGTTAATCCGCAGGCTTGCCAGAGTTTGACAATTTGGTCCTGATATTTTTCTTCGTAGGGGATGATTTTCATATTCGTACTCCAACGTATTGCGTAAAACGTATTACGTTGAAGAAAGTTTTACGCAATACGTTTTACGTTTCACGGGGAAAAAGCACCAAGCCCCTCCCCACACAAAAGCTCACAAACGTGACCAAGCCCAAAACAAGTTCGATGCGGTTTCACATCCGATTAAAGTTTTGGCAAAACAATAGATTTCTGTTTCTGATATTTCCCTTTCTTATCCGCATAAGATGTTTCGCATTCTTCATCGGCTTCAAAAAAGAGTACCTGCGCCAAGCCTTCGTTGGCATAAATCTTCGCGGGGAGTTGGGTGGTATTCGAGATTTCAAGGGTCACAAAACCTTCCCATTCTGGCTCAAAAGGAGTCACGTTGACGATGATGCCACAACGCGCATAAGTCGATTTGCCAAGACAAATCGTGAGTACTTTACGCGGGATGCGAAAATACTCAACCGAGCGAGCGAGCGCGAATGAGTTGGGCGGGATGATACAAGTATCGCCCTTAAACTCGACCATCGATTTGGGGTCAAAATTTTTGGGGTCAACGACTGCGGAGTGGACGTTCGTAAAAATCATAAACTCATCGGCTACGCGAATATCATACCCATAAGATGAAACGCCGTAAGAGATGACACCATCGCGCACTTGGTCTTCTACAAATGGCTCAATCATTTTTTGCTCTACTGCTGTTTTTCTGATCCAGTGGTCAGGTTTTAATCCCATTTTTTTCTCCTCTTTCTAAATATTTTTTACTCAACGACAAAATATACCACAGAGACTTTATTTGTATAGACTTCAATAAAACGCTCCCAGTATTGCCCCGCAAAAGAAAAACTAAGGCGATATTTTCCAGAGGGGATGCCAGCGATGGCATGCGTTTCTTGCCATTTATCCTCTACGCCAACGGGATATTTTTCCGGGGCATACGCTTCCAAACTTGCTACCCTTTTAAGGGCATCTTCTGCGCCCCCAACTTTTTCTACGATAAGCGGAACCCGAATCAACTTGCCCCTTTCATCAGCAATTTGCACAACAATAGCCCCGTGATTTTCTTCGAGTGGCATCAGCCATAATTCCGGATTGCGTGTCTCTGTATAACTTTCGCCCATCCGTACTTCAAAATGAAGATGGCTACCAACCGCCCCACCCGACATCCCCACATTTCCGACAGGCTGTCCTTTTTGCACAATTTCGCCCTTTTCTACGTTAATAGTAGAAAGGTGGGCATATAGAGTATAGAGCGGCGCATCTAATCCGGAGAGATTATGCTCAATAACGACCAAATTTCCGTAAAATCTTTCCCAAGGGGTGTAAATGGCGGGCTTATCTTTATCGGCGTAAATTACGCGCCCCTCTGCTACTGCAAGAATAGGCGTGCCAAACTCATTGATAAACTCCACCCCATGATGCGGATCCCGTTTCCCATTAAGCGTTGAGCCGTATCTATAGGCTATTTCGATCTTATTATTTTTTTCTGCATCAATAGGACGTGCCAAGAGAAAATGCCCATCTTCTACACAAAAACTTTCGTAAGCATCGCATGGTATGGGTGTTTCGGTAGGGATTATTGTGGATGTCGCAGTAGGATTCGGCGTAAGCGTTGGCGTAGCTGTTGGCGGAATTTGCGACGGCGCGACACGCTCTTGTGTTGGGCTTGATTCCGCTTGGACAGATATTCCAACAGTAGGCGTAGGAACGCAAGCCGTCATCAAGAGAGTTAGAAACAGAAAAAAGACTCGCATCTAAAATTCCAATCCGCCGCGCTCTTCTAAAACCAGTTGCAAACTTGCCTTAATCACATCTGCCTTTTCTTCTAATTTCTTTAAGTTGGCTAAAAGCTCTTCTGCCTTCTCTTTATCTTTCAACGAAGAGAGATTAATACGCACATTATATCCTGCTGAGTTCAATGCGGCGCGTGCCATTTCTGCACCCGAAGCCCCATCTGTGATGGCATTAGCATTGCCAACTTTAGCAACTTCCAAGGCTAATTCCATCACACGCACTGCGCCTTTTGCTGTTACCAAAGGCACTTCACTAGCGTAAAGCGTTGCATCTTGAATTGCCTGTGAACGCGCCTCTTTTTCCTCATCACTTCCCTTTGGCAATTTAAAGGCTTGCATAATGGCAGTAAAAGACGCTGCATCTTCTTCTACAGCTTGGGTCAATTCTGCACGCAAATCTTCGGCTTCTGCCAAAATTTCTTTCATTTCATTTTCAATATCGGCATATTTCTTTTTGCCAATGCTCAAACGCGCTACCATCGCTACAAGTCCCGCACCCATTGCGGCAGAATATGCGGCAACAGAGCCGCCGCCAGGAGTCGGTTTTCCAGCCGCGATTTCATCAAGGAAATCGGTTTTTTCCTGCGCCGCAAGTCCTTCCTGCGCCACATCCGCCAGCCGCGTTTCTAGCACTTGGGCTTTCTCAAATTGGTCAAGTTGCATATACCAGACCGCCGCGTCCACGAGTGCCTCTTGCGGAATTAATCCAACCAACTCGCTGTGACGAATCCCAACACCATATCGCTCTGCCTCGCGGCGAATCATCTCCACGACACGCGCAACAGGCGTTTTGCGGAAATTAGTCAAATTCATCGAGACTTGGGCGTGACCGTCTACGAGCAAGCCCATCCCCTTGACGTAGCGTAATCCACCCGAAGAATGACGAATATCTTTGCCTATTTTTTGAGCAATGGATACATCATCCGTTGTCAGGTAGACGTTAAATGCGACCAGCGGATCGCGCGCGCCAATCACCGTTGCTCCCGCTGTGGAGACAGTATTCGGTCCCTCATCAGGGATGCGTTGCTCAGCAGTCCCAACTTCACCTTTTAGCCCCTCATATTGCCCCTTGCGGACTTTCGCCAAATTAACGCGATCGGGGCTTTTCGCCGCGTTTTCGTAGAAAAAGACAGGGACCTGCAACTCCCTCCCCACGCGCGCACCAAGCCCATGTGCAAGAGCGACGCAATCATCCATCGTCACATCCGAGATGGGGACAAAGGGCACTACATCCGTCGCACCAATGCGCGGATGCGCTCCCTCATGTTCATCTAAATTGATTAACTCACCCGCAACTTTGATGGCACGAAACGCAGCTTCGGCAATAGGCTTCGGGGGTCCCGCAAAAGTAAGTACGGTGCGATTATGGTCATTATCCGATGAGCGGTCGAGCAGGCTCACTTCAGCGACAGATTCTACAGCGGCGACAATTGCGTCCACCACCTCGGGGCGGCGGGCTTCTGAAAAATTAGGAATACATTCAACGATTTTTGGCATTTTTTCCTCTTTAGGATATAGAACTGCATTGCATTTGAACAAATGCGTTGCAGTTCGGTTCTACAATACAACTTGATGAGCAATGCATCTTTGAGATGCAGTGCACATCTTTTTTCAACGCGAATTTTCGCGAATGGGCAAATTATGCGAATGTTTTTTGATGACCAGATTATAAAGCATTGCTCGAAGTTATTTCAAAAAATGTCGCGATTGATAAATTGCCTTCATGTATAATTGCAGGGATATTTGCAAAGTTAAATTTAAGTATTTGAATCATGAAGCGATGTCAAAAAAGGAGAGAAAAATGTCAGACACAACACAAATTCCTGAGTGGATATTCAACATAAATACTGAATCAAAAGGTGTCGCCCGAAAACTTTCGGAGGGGTTGAGTGCTCGCGTTTTCGTAGGCGAAAATGCGATGCTGTCTGTCGTGCGCGTTGAGCCAAATTCAGCAGGAAATATCCATAGCCACCCTGAAGAACAGTGGGGCGTATTAATAGAAGGGGAATGTATCCGTATTCAAGGCGATGAAGAGTTTTCAGCAAATGCAGGTGATTTTTGGCATACGCCCGGTGGCGTACTTCATGGCATCCGCACAAAAGAAGTGGGAGCAGTCGTGCTAGATATTTTTAGCCCCCCAAGAGCAGAATATAAAAAGACGGGCGATGGTTTCGGAAAAGCCAAAATAGAAGAGTAAGAAAATGAGAGAAAATAAACTAAAAAAACTCTGGGGTGAAGGGAAAACCGCTCTCAACGCGTGGCTAACAATTCCAAACGCATGGACAGCAGAAATAATGGCGCAAACGGGCTACGATGCCATCACCATTGATATGCAACATGGTCTCGCCGACTATCAGACTGCCCTATCCATGCTGCAAGCCATTTCAACCACTGAGGCCGTCCCCCTCGCTCGTGTCCCGTGGAATGAACCTATCACCATTATGCGCCTTTTGGATGCCGGTGTTTATGGTCTGGTTTGTCCAATGATCAATACTCGTGAAGAAGCAGAGGCTTTTGTGGGCGCGTGTCGCTATCCACCACTTGGATTCCGAAGCTACGGTCCGATACGGGCAAATCTTTATGCGGGCAACGATTATTTTGAGCACGCAAACGAAACCGTCACAACCTTAGCCATGATTGAAACAGCGCAAGCCTTAGAGAATATCGAAGAGATTATCACCACCCCCAGCCTCGATGGCATTTATGTAGGAACCGTAGATTTAAGTATCAGTATGGGGCTGGCTGGCTTGGGAGACTTGAACGACCCAAAATTGCAAAACGCGCTAAACACGATTATGAAGCAGGTCATTAAACACAGTCGTATTGCTGGCATCCATGCAAGCACGCCAGAAGATGCAGCAAAATTATCTGAGCAAGGATTTCATTTGATTACCCCCGTCAACGACACAAAATTATTGCGTTATGCCGCAAAAAATGCCCTACTTGAAACACGCAAAAAGATAGGATAAGCCCTCGTAACACGACATTTATGTCGCCCTTTGCAATTAGATGAAGAAGCCGCGACGCACATGCCCCCAACTTGTATGCTTTTGGTCCACATTGTCGCTGGCGTAAACAGAATTCTGCTCACAGCACAGATCAGCTTAGGATTCGGTACCCAAGCTAAAAGCACGTGCGTTCCGAAATTTCCCCCATGCTCTAGCCAAGATAAAAATCCTAGTAGAAATGCTCCGCGTTGCGGTACTTTACGCTAACAAGCACAACGCGGAGCGTTGCTGTCAGGTCTTATTGGGAAAACGAATTCAGGAAATCTGCTATCTCACGCCACATCAAGGGGGGGTTGGCATACATGGGGAAATGACCGCACTCTGAGATTTCAGACAATCTGACACCTTTGGATTTTATGTAGCCTAAATATGTAAGTGCTCGGTTTTGTTCTCCATACATGAACATTTTGGGGCAAGGCAGGCTCACAAATTTATCCATAAGCTCTCCATGATCCGATAATTCCACCATGGAGGAGAAAATACCTTCAACGGCTTCAGCTCGAATTTTATGTCTCAGACTCGCCGAATAAAGGGGACTTGAATAAGCTGGCGTATGCAGTGTGCGCTCTACAAAACGCTCAAAGAATTCATTCGCATTAGCCGCAGGATATTCGATAATTTGCCTGCTCAAAAAGCAGTCTTCGGGGGCGATATTGCCTTCAATATCGGTAAAGCTGAGTACCCTGTCAGGATTCTGATGCGATAAGAGCAACGCAGTTAATCCGCCCATTGAGTGCCCGGCTAAGTGAAATTGCTCGATATTAGCATGATCTAAAACAGCCAGAGCGGTTTTGACCAAAAAAGGGATGGATATTTTTTCTAGTTCTGAACAGTAAGTTTCTCCGCTGCCAGGGGCATCATACGCTAAAAATGGGTAATCGCTAAGACTTGCTTGCCTAATAATATCTGCGTAATCCTCTTTTGTAGACCCAAAACCGTGCAAAAAGACAATTGGGGGTTTTTTCCCCTTACGCGAAATCGCCGAGATATTCAGTTCAACCCCATCAATTTGGAGAAAGATATTTGTTTTTTCAAATTCATTCATTGTGTTCATTTCCTTATTCAGTTAAAGTTTGGATGATATTATTCCGCTAATTAGTAGTGTCAAGTCAGCAGAATAGCTTATGCCTACATTCGCGTAATTCGCCAATTCGCGCACATTCGCGTTGCAAAAACTCAACTCTCCAAATAATCCAACTCCCCACTATTAATCAACTTCTTCACCGCAGAAATATACTCATACAAAATAGTATCTTTCTCAATAAAAGGCACTTCTTCTCTAATGCGGGCATAAATCGGCGCAGTGCCTTCCCCGAGATTTGCCTCCGCGCCAACTTCATCCTTGCGGAAATCAATTCCTTGCGCGGCAGCCATTAATTCGGTGGCTAGGATATGGGTCACGTTTTCCGCAATCTGACGCAGATTTAGCGCGGCGGTCAAGCCCATGCTGACATGATCTTCGACATTTGCCGAAGTGGGGATATTGTCCACACTCGAAGGATGCGCCAAGACTTTATTTTCTGTGGCGAGAGCCGCTGCCGTATATTGGGTGAGCATAAATCCCGAATTTAAGCCGCCATTTTTCGTGAGAAAGGCGGGTAAAGTCTGAGCGTTACTGCAATCATCGGTCAGGCGCATAATCCGTCGCTCGGAGATATTACCTAGTTCTGTGATAGCAATTGCCAAATAATCCATTGAGATTGCGAGTGGCTCGCCGTGGAAATTTCCGCCTGAAATTACGTCAATTTTTTCGCCATCAATGAAAATGAGCGGATTATCTGTGACCGAATTCAACTCGATTTCCATCACCCAGCGCGTGTAAGCAACTGCGTCTCGCGCCGCGCCGTGAACTTGGGGAATACAGCGCAAAGTATAGGCATCTTGCACATTGGCGGGATCATAATCGCGTGTAAATTCGCTCCCTTTAAGCAAATTCCGCATATTTTTTGCAGTCTCAATTTGACGGGGAAAAGGACGCAGGTTATGAATTCGCTCATCGAAAGCGAGCGGGGTTCCGTTCAACGCTTCCAAACTCAGCGCGCCAGCCACATCTACAATTCCGCTCAAACGCTCCGATTTATGCACCAAAAGTGTCCCCAACGCGCACATGACCGAAGTCCCGTTGGTGAGAGCAAGCCCCTCTTTGGCTGCCAAGTCCACTGGCTGCAACCCAGCCGACTTAAGAGCGTCCGCGCCGCTCATCATCCGCCCGTCAAACTCTGCTTCTCCCATCCCGATCATCACCAACGCCATATGCGCCAGCGGAGCCAGATCGCCACTTGCGCCCAGCGATCCTTTTTCGGGGATGGCTGGGTGGATGCCCGCGTTCAACATATCCAGCAAAAATTGCAAAGTGGAGAGCCGAATACCAGAGTGCCCCCGCGCCAGCGTATTTGCGCGGATGAGCATAATTGCGCGCGTGGTGGGGGTGTCGTAGAGAGCGCCCGTGCCAACCGCGTGGCTCATGACGATATTTTTCTGCAAGGTTTTCACATCTTCAAGGGGGATGACTTTATCCTTAAACGCGCCAAATCCCGTTGTGATTCCGTAAGCCACTTCGCCGCGCTCAAGCAGGATTTGGACGGCATCTGCCGCGTTTTGAACTTGCTTCTGTGAATCAGCTTTGATTATGACTTTGGGCAGATTCGCTTCGCCATACGCCACTTCAACAACCTGCTCGATGGTGAGAGATTGCCCGTCTAATAATATTGTTTTTGTCATTTTTTGCCTCGGAGTTTTAGTATTTTCTACCACGAAGAGCACAAAGATTCACAAAGAAAAACGATGTCGTCATTGCGAAGCGGCACTATCGCTGAAGCAATCTCCCGCCCATAATTAGCGGGAGATTGCTTCGCAAAAAAACGCTCGCAATGACATAAAACATTATTCCTTCGTGCTTCTTCGTGTCCTTCGTGGTTAGATTTTCAGGATGCCGTAATTATCCCACATCCCCAGAGTAGCGTGCTAAAATACCTCCATGAAAATCCCCGGCAAAACTATCACCCTCCCCCAACTCATGCGCCACAACGGCGATGACGAAGACGAAAAATGGATTGCCTACGATGGCATCATCTACGACGTGAGCGAATGTCCCAACTGGCGCAAAGAGATGCACCGCAATCTGCATTTCCCCGGCATCGACCTAAGCGGCGAACTCGAAGATGCTCCTCATGCAGACGATGTTTTTACACGTCCCTGTGTGAAGGTTGTGGGAAAATTGGTCTGAAAAACACTTAACCACAAAGAACACAAAGTTTCACAAAGGAAAAACGATGTCATCATTGCGAAGCGTCACTATCGCTGAAGCAATCTCCCGATAATCATGGAGGGGGATTGCTTCGCAAAAAGACGCTCGCAATGACGTAAAAAAGGTTTTTCCTTCGTATTTCTTCGTGCTCTTCGTGGTTAAATTTCTCTCTAAATATACTGAAGAACTATCTCATCAAGTTTAGCAACTGCGTTCGGGATACTTTCCCTCACCTCAGCACTAATAGAGCTCCCCACATCCAAGATTAGGGCTTCAATGCCGATAATAATCAGGTTTTCAGGAATAGCCTCAGGGTTAGCAAGCCGCCCCAAAGCCAGCGTCTCCGCGACCCCGAATCCATGCACAGAACCAGAGCCTGCCCCAAAAGAGACCAACTGCTCCGCGCCAGCAACGTGGATTGTCCCCGCTTCTGCACCGCTTTGAACAGCATCCACTAAAATAGCGGTATCTGCGTCTTCAAATAAGCCGAGTAATTCTAATCCCGGCAAAGGGCTAATTTTCACTTGAAGTTTTTCGGCTTTTTGGGGGTATCTCTCCTCCCACGCCAAAACAACTTCGGGACCAACAGCATCATCTCCCCTAAATTTTTGTCCGATGCCGATGATGATAATTTTATTCATGAGGATAAGACTTTAGACCTCAGACATCAGATCTCAGCTTTTTTGAAAAGGCTAAAGTCTAAAGTCTATTTTCGCTCAATATCTAAGGTCAAAAAGTGCGTGGCGCAAGAGATGCAAGGATCATAAGAACGAATCAAATGCTCACAATCCAACGTAGCTTCTGCGTGCTCTTTATCAATCACTTGCGGAATAAGCTGCCGCAAATCTTCTTCAACACGCGCCAAATTTTGAGCAGTGGGCGGGATAATATGCGCAGTTTTGATGAAACCTTTCTCGTCCACTTCGTAATCATGATAGAGCAATCCGCGTGGGGCTTCGGTGGCGGCATAGCCCTGACCAACTTTCAAATCTAACTCAACGTGGCTCTTCCCTTCAGGCGCATAGTTTTCGACAATCTCAATTGCCAATTCATAAGATTGAACCAACTCTACCGCCCGTGCAATTAGAGCTTTGTAAGGGTTCGTAATCGGGAATTCGAGTTTCAGCTCTTCCACAATCGCTTTTGCTTGCGGACTCAATTTTTCATGATTAAGATTCAACCTCGCCAAAGGACCGACCAAATAAGGGTCGCCGCTGGCATTTGAGCTGTGTAATGCGTTTGAGTGTCGAATATGTTTTTCGGGGTACACAGATAAAAATTCTTCTACAGGGATTGTGCCCGTTTTACTCGAGAGCACATCACCACCAATAACCGCATATTCATCGGGCAGAGTCAACGCTACGAACTCATAATCTACGTCCATTTCTGGATAAGGCAAAGTGATTGCCCAACGCGCGGTCTCTTTTGATGCTTCCAATCCCCAGCGTAAATCGGGCAATAAATCTTTTAACTTTTCTACTTTGGGGAAACGGTAAAATCCGCCCACGCAACTACTCACAGGGTGAACAGAACGCCCGCCAATGGTGCGCAGTATTTCATTGCCAATTTTCTTCAAACGCAACGCGGTTTTTACAACATCTGGCGCAACAGCCGCCAAAGAGAGCGCGCTCTCGTGTCCCAGCAAATCGGGAGCCTGCAACATATAAATATGTAAAGCGTGGCTTTCAATATATTCGCCGCAATAAAGTAAACGCCGCAATTTTCGAATGCTGGGCGTAATCTTTGCCCCCACTGCATTCTCTAGCGCGTAAACCGAACTCATTTGATACGCCACGGGGCAAATACCGCAAATTCTGGCGGTAATATCGGGCACTTCTTGCAAATAACGTCCCTGCAAAAAGCCTTCAAAAAAGCGGGGTGGCTCATAAATATCTAAACGCAATTCGCTAATGCTATCGCCGTCTAATGCGATATACAACCCGCCTTCACCTTCAACACGTGCCAAAGCATCAACTTGGATTTTTTCATACATAGTAGATTTCCTTATTTCTGATGGTAAACCTGACAGGTCTTGGAGACCTCTCAGGTTTCAATCTTTTTTTGGATAAAGTACCGCGCCGCGCGTGACCTAAACTTGCGTGCCGCTGGTCGACACCTTCGTGGCGTGGACATTTTTCTGCCCTTTGTAACGCGACATTTATGTCGCGTTACGGAAGACAGGTCATCTGCTCACGCCGAGAATCTGTTCGGGAAACAACACCCAAACCCAAATCAAGTGCGTATCGGCTTCACATCCAATTAATCTTTTAATTTGCTGGCGGCTTCGTGAAAAGCGGGGGCAAAATTGCTGATATTGTTAAAAAGTCGCTCTGTTTCGCCGGGATAACGCTCAATATCTGTTAAGATGTCGCTGAGCGAATCGGTATTGGCTCCATCTTGGGGACCAAAACATCCGTAGCAACCACGTCCCATTGTGGGACAGACTGCGCCGCATCCCGCACGAGTGGCGGGACCAATACAAGGCGTACCTTCGGCAACCAAAACGCAGATGGTCCCAGCTTGCTTACATTCCATGCAAACGCTACTTTGCAGGAGCACAGGGCGGCGATTTTGGAGCAGGGCAACGATGACTTCGAGCAATTGCTTTTTGTCTACGGGACAACCCCATAACTCCATATCTACATCTACATAATCAGAAATCGGGGATGCCGTTTTGAGATAACTGAGATATTCGGGGTTGGGATAAACGATATTGGCGTACTCATCAGCATCGGCGACATTGCGGAGTGCTTGAATACCGCCAGCGGTGGCACACGTGCCAATTGAGATAAGAATTTTCGATTCATCGCGGATTTTTTTGATGCGTTCAATTTCATGCTCTGTTGTTACGGAACCTTCGACCATCGAAATCGTATAAGGACCGGGGCGCGTGGCTCTGGTTGCCTCAAGAAAATAGGCGATGTCTATAACTTCGGCTAAATCTAGAATTTCATCTTCCATATTCAGGATTTGTAGCTGGCATCCATCGCAGGAGGAGAATTTGTGTACGGCTAAAGTGGGGCGTGTCATTAGTATTCCTCCACGTTGAAGAAATCTTCGAGTTGGTCAAAGCGGAAAACGGGACCATCTTTGCAGATGAAGTGGGGTCCTAACTGGCAATGCCCGCAAGAGCCTTGTCCGCATTTCATATTGCGTTCGAGAGATACATAAAGATGATCGGGAGGAACGCGGCGAGCTAAGCCTTCAAAAATCACAAAGCGAATCATGATTTCAGGTCCACAGGTTAGCACTACAGAATTTGGGGCATCCATGCGATAACGATAAAAGAGCATTGGCACAACGCCAACAGAACCTTTCCAGGTATCGTCTGCGCGGTCTACAGTTGTGACAACGTGAACATCTTGCTTTTCCCATTCTTCATATTCATTTGTGTAGAGCAAATCAGCGGGGGTGCGAGAGCCATATAAAATATGGATTTGTCCATAGCGTTCGCGATTATTAAGAATGTGATAAATTGCAGGGCGCAGGGGGGCTAAGCCAATCCCGCCACTGGCGATGGTAATATCGTGTCCTTCGATTTCATCCATAGGCCACGGAGTACCAAAAGGTCCTCGGATCCCCATTTCATCTCCTACTTTTAAGCGGCTAATTGCGTTCGTAACATTCCCAACAAAGCGAATTGTATGCCCAAAGCGAGAACGGTCTGCTGCATCAGACGAAATTGAGATTGCCGCCTCCCCATAACCAGGGAGATAAAGCATATTAAATTGACCGGGCAAGAAAGAATAGGTTTTGGCTAAGTCTTCGTCTTTGAATTTCAGCCAATAAGTTGAAACACCTTCGGCTTCTTGAACAATTTCTGTTATTTCTGCCCAATAAGGTGTCATAGGCTGTGCTTCATCTACTGCGGAGGGTTTTATTAATGTTGTCATGACTTCTTTTCCTCTCTAAAGAGCGGAATTTCTTCGGTTAGATCAATGCCGACTGGACACCAAACAATACATCTGCCACAGCCAACACAGCCCAATGTTCCATATTGCTCTTTCCATGTGCCGAGTTTATGCGTAAGCCATTGTCTATAACGAGTGTTAATGGTTGGGCGGGTATTCCCACCTGCATAATATGAATATCCGGGATTGAAGCAAGAATCCCAGACGCGTTCGCGTTTGGTTTCTTTGCCAAGTAAATCGCTGGTATCCACTGTGTCCCAGCAAAAACAAGTTGGGCAAACTTGAGTGCAATTCCCACACGATAAGCAGCGTTCAGCAATTTCCTGCCAATGGCTATGAGTGAGATTTTTGGTCATCAATTCAGAGAGATCGCTGGTGTCTAATTCGCGTTTAATTTCCTTCTCTGCACGCTCCAATCCTTTTTGAGCAGTTTGCAATAAAAAGGCACTTGAAGCTTCAAGGGGTAACCCTTGTAAAACCAAACGTCCTATTTCAGAGCCGATCTCGAGCAAAAAGACATCGTCTAGTTCTGTGAGAGAAATATCAAATCCGGGGGAGGCTTTTGGACCTGTTTTGAGTGATGTACAAAAACAAGTTTTTGCGGGGTGTAAACAATTCACTGCCAAAACAAATAAATTTTGGCGGCGTTTTGCGTAAGTCGGGTCTGTGAAATCTTCGCGCATGAAAATCCCATCCTGAATTTGGATGGCACTCAATTCGCATCCACGCACGCCGATAAAGGCATATTTGGGCTGCTCGACATCAGGGAGTTCTGTATTCCATCCATCGCCGTTCTTGCGTAAAGTAAATAACTCTTGCCGAGATGGGAAGAGAAATTGCTTCCAAGAATGTGCGCCAGGAATATAATCAAAATAGCGATCATGATTTACTTTTTTTAGACGAAATTCTCCCGCTTTTTGCTCCGAAATATAACCCTGAGGCAAATCGGCTAAGGCAGAGATAGGCTCATAAACCAGCGTGTCATGATCCACTTTTGCGCCCAAAGTTTCAAATCCTTTTTCTTTGAGCCGCACCAGCAAATTATCAAATTCAGCTTTGGGTAGCGCATAGGTGCTACCTATTTCAAGTTTTTCTTCGCTCATTTTTTAGTCCTTATCTCACCACAAAGGCACAGAGTACACAAAGTTTTTCTCTGTGCACACAAAGAAAAACTTCGTGCGCTTTGTGTCTTTGTGGTGCACAATTTCTAGTCGATTACTTATTCCGGAGATGCAAACATATCTAGCAACTGCAAGCGCGTTACCATCAAACGCCCTGCTACGATATTGGCAATACGCCGCATAATGAGATAACCAAATTCACAATCTTCATCACATTCTTGGCGCAAGGCACGGGAATCTATCCCGACCAAACGGCTGGGGATTACAGTCTGGGCCGAAGCGGTGCGTGTTCTAACGCCAGGCGTAACCGCAGACCACCCAATCAAATCCATTTTTTCGGCAGTAGAAATGCGCAATCTCCCTTGGTGGGGAATAAAAATCTCTAAGGCTACACGGCCCTCGACCACAATATATAATCTATCTTGTCGGTCTCCCTCGCGAAACAACTCCGAGTTCTCAGGCAAATCGTGAACACTAGAAATTGCCACCATTTTTTCAAAATGCTCAGGGTTCAGTTCCCCAAACCACGGAATGGATTTCAATACTTCTCTCAGCTCATTTTTCTTAATCATATTTTCCTCGCGAATTAACCTATTATTAATACATCGTATTTGTAACATAATTCACAATAGTGGTTAGTGAACTGTGTCACAAATAAAAAGGGAGTATTGTCATACGAATTTACCTTTATAAAATTCGTGCGCTAGCAAGCAAAAAAACTGTGTTCAACAAAGGATGTGTTATATTTCTAGTTACTCAAAAATATAAATAACGTCTCATTTATCGGTACAAATAATGCCCACACAATATCAATTCTTTCATAAAGATAAGGTCGAAAAACGCGACCTTCACCTCCCCACCGAAGCCCCCGTCTCGCTCACTGTCAACGGCGAAGTCTGGCTCACTTTTATGTGCACGCCCTCCCAACTCGAAGCCCTCGCCATCGGATTTCTCTTCAACGAGGGGATTATTCAGGATTTCAGCGAAGTCGCCGATACCCGCATCTGCGAGCATGGTGATAATGTGGATGTCTGGCTTCATCATGCCGCTAAAAAACCTGCCAAGTGGACGCGAACATCTGGCTGCACTGGAGGGATGACATCCGTCGAACCGCGCGCGGAGCCTGGGCTTGCTCGGCATAAAATTAACGTGATGCTCGGCCCAAAACAGATTCCTCTTCTACTCAAGCTCCTCGATGAGCATCAAACTCTCTATAGGCAAAGTGGCGGCTTGCATACCTCCGTGCTAACGGACGGAAAAGTGAGTCTTGCCTCTGCTGAGGATATTGGACGGCATAATACCCTCGATAAAATCGCCGGTACGATGTTGATGAAGGGAAGCAAGCCCAAAAAAGGTCTGTTACTCACCACAGGTCGAATTAGCTCAGAGATGATGCAGAAGGCAATCAAGCTGGGTGCTGCGGTCGTCATATCCCGCACATCCCCAAGCTCGATGTCAGTAGAGCTCGCCGAAGAGCAGGGCATCACGCTGATCGGCTATGCTAAAAGACATCGCTTTAATGTGTATACGCACCCCGAGAGATTCTCTCTGTCCGAAAAAATGGAGGAAGCATAATGGATCAAAATTTAAGAAAAACTCGCTATGGCTTTTTACTTGGTATTGGTGTTGGAATCGCAATTGGTACTGCTACAGATAACCTCGCTGTTGGAATAGGCGTTGGTGTTGCTCTTGCTGTAGCTTTTTCACAGAATTCGGGGGAGAAAGAGAAGGGAGATAATCAATCAGAAGAAGAGGAAGATTGACTTTATCACGACAAATGTCAGACAAATATAAGAAGTATGCGACTACCCTTAGATAGAGAATAAGAGCATAATAGTCAGGAAATACCCCAGATTTTATTGGAGGCTCTATGACTGTTAGCACACAAGACCGTAGCGCATTAATTCCCTTATTACAGCAAGTGCAAGTGGAAATGGGATATGTTCCCAGAGAAGCTATTACTGAGATCAGCAGAGAATTGCGCGTTTCTACCAGCGATATTTTTGGCGTTTTGACTTTTTACGCACAGTTTCGTTTGACCCCTGTGGGCAGGCACCAGGTAAAAATTTGTCAGGGGACAGCTTGCCATGTGCAGGGTGCGCCGCTGATTATTGACGCTGTTGAGGAAGAACTCGGTTTAGGAGACGGGGGCGATACCACTGAAGACGGCGAATTTACCCTTGAAAAAGTGGCTTGTTTTGGGGCTTGTTCTTTGGCACCCGTAATGATCGTTGACGAGGATACCAAAGGCAATATCACCCCCGATAAAGCGCGCCGAATGGTGCGAAAAATCATCAAGGCGCAGGCTAAGAAAAGTGCCGTAAGCAAAAATAATGGGGAGATGAAAAATGAGTAATTACACCGCTATCCGTGAATGGGCTGATGAGAAAACCGCTGATAAGACTCGCATTGTGGTTGGATTGGGGACTTGTGGCATTGCGGCGGGGGGCAATAAAATTCTTGAAGCTGTTGAAAATACGCTCACTGATAATGATGCCATCCAAGCTGACGTAGTTTCTGTGGGCTGTATTGGCATTTGCTATAAAGAGCCTTTGCTAGATATTGAAATCCCAGGACAACCGCGTTTGAGTTATGGTCCGGTTACGCCAAGAGAGACAAAGCAAATTTTGCAGAATGTTTTTATTGATAATGAGTATAAACATAAAAAATCTCTGGCAGTAATTGGTGATAATCATTTTGAAGAAATTCCTTCATGGAAGGAAATCCCTTTTTTCGCACCCCAGGAACGCAGGGTTTTACGCAATTGTGGTTTTATAGATCCCGAAAAAATCGAAGATTATATTGCCAACGATGGTTATGCAGGTCTTTCACGCGCACTCTTAGATATGACGCCTGCCGAAGTGATTGATGAGACTTTGAACGCTGGCTTGCGTGGACGTGGCGGAGCTGGCTTCCCCGCTGGGCGGAAGTGGAGCATCGCGGCAGACAATATCCACGCGTATAAAGAAAAGAATCCTGATAGCGACTCTTTCGGTTATGTCATCTGTAATGCCGATGAGGGCGACCCGGGCGCATTTATGAACAGAAGTGTGCTAGAGGGCGATCCACATTCAGTGATTGAGGGGATGACTATCGCCGGTTATGCCATCGGCGCATCTTATGGCTATATTTATTGTCGAGCGGAGTATCCCTTGGCAATTGAGCGTTTGAAATTAGCCCTTGACCGAGCTCGTGAAAAGAATTTACTTGGCAAAAATATCTTAGGCACAGAATTCTCCTTTGACATCAAGCTAAAAGAAGGTGCAGGGGCTTTTGTTTGCGGTGAAGAAACCGCATTGATTGCATCCGTTGAAGGTTTACGCGGAATGCCAATGCCGCGCCCGCCATATCCCGCCCAGGCTGGGTTATGGGAAGTGCCGACTATTATTAATAATGTTGAGACTCTGAACAATATCCCCGTCATTTTGGCAAAGGGAGCAGAAAGTTGGGCAGAGAAGGGGACGGAAAAAAGCAAAGGCACAAAAACATTTGCGCTCACAGGAAAAGTTGAAAATACAGGCTTAATCGAAGTTGAATTAGGGATGAGCCTACGCGAGGTCATCTACGATATTGGCGGCGGCATCCCTGATGGGAAGGAATTCAAAGCCGCGCAGACGGGTGGTCCTTCTGGCGGATGTTTGCCCGCATCCATGCTCGACCTAACCATTGACTATGAAGCTCTCGCAAAAGCCGGCTCCATCATGGGCTCGGGCGGATTGGTCATCATGGACGAAACCACTTGTATGGTAGATGTGGCGCGATACTTCTTGACTTTCACACAATCTGAATCTTGCGGAAAATGTGTTCCTTGTCGTTTGGGAACGAAACGGATGCTTGAGATTTTGACCCGTATTACAGAAGGGAAAGGGAAGATCGAAGATATTGCCCTGCTCGAAGAACTTGCCCCATCTATTCGGGATTCTTCCTTGTGTGGACTTGGGCAATCTGCCCCCAACCCAGTGTTGACGACGCTCAAATATTTCAGAGATGAATATGAAGCACATATTCTGGATGGTCATTGTCCCGCTGGGCAATGTAAGGCACTCATCACCTATACAATTGACGAAGTAGATTGCACAGGTTGTACACTTTGCGCTATTTCTTGCCCCGTTGATGCGATTAGCGGTACAAAGAAAGAGTTACATATTATTGATACAGATATTTGTACGCGTTGTGATACTTGTAGACAAGTTTGTAATTTTGATGCTGTTTTGATAGATGGCAATCTCTTATGAGCAGTGATTGTACAAATAATCCGCTTTGGTTTCGATACGGCGAAGTACATCGCCTACTCAACCGCCGCTATCATAATGGCGTAAATCAGCACTATATTTAAAAAAACCTTTGCTCTTGCAAGGAGAAAATTATGATAAATCTCAAAATAGATAATAAAAAAGTCGAAGTCCCGGAAGGAAGCACTGTTTTAGATGCCGCGCGGGCGGCGAATGTTTATATTCCCACCCTCTGTGATGACCCACTGTTGGAGCCTTTTGGGGCTTGCCGCATGTGTATCGTTGAAATTGAAGGGCATCGCGGTTTACCAACTTCTTGTTCCACACCCGCGACAGATGGCATGGAAGTGAAGACATTTAGCCCAAATATCGAAGTAAATAGACGCACAACGATGAATCTGATGCTCTCGGATCATCCGCTAGATTGCCAGCATTGTGTGGCAAATATGAAATGCGATTTGCAATATGTGGCAGGATACGTTGGCGTACGCGAACAACCTTATGAAGGCGAAACTCGCTCCTACGAAAAAGACAGAAGCAATCCCTTTTATGTGCGCGATTTAGATAAATGTATTCTCTGCGGAAAATGCGTGCGGGCTTGCGATGAATTACAAGGCAGGCAAGCGATTAGCTTTGGCTATCGTGGCTTTGAATCGAAGATTACAACGCCTTTTGATTTGCCCATGTGGGACTCAACTTGCGAATCTTGCGGTAGATGTGTAGATGTTTGCCCCACTGCCGCGCTCTATGATAAATCGACAGAGAAAAATGGCTTGGCGATGGAAGAAACCCACACAACTTGCCCCTATTGTGGCGTGGGATGCGGATTAATACTCGAAACCCGAAACGGCAAAATTATTGGCGCACGCGGCGACCGTGAGAATTCAGTCAATGAAGGGCATACTTGCGTCAAGGGTCGCTATGGCTGGGAATATGTTCAACATGAAGATCGAGTAAAAAAACCCCGCGTCCGCAGGTATCTGCTGGAAGGCGGTAGCAAGCCCAAATCCAGAATCGAATCCGCAGAGAATCCGCTTTGGGATTGGGTAGAAACATCTTGGGAAGAAGCACTCAATATCACCGCCGAATCCCTGCATCGAATCAAAAAAGAAAATGGTTCTGATAGCATCGGTATTATGACATCGGCAAAATGTTTGAACGAAGAAAATTATCTAATGAATAAATTTGCGCGGCAGGTCGTGGGAACAAATAGCATCGACCACTGCGCTCGGCTCTGACACTCCAGCACCGTAGCCGGTCTGGCTACCACGTATGGTTCTGGCGCAATGACAAACTCGATGGATGACATCGCAGAAAATGCAGAGGCGTTTTTCATTATTGGCTCGAATACGACCGAACAACATCCCGTTTTTGGCACAAAATTACGACGTGCAATTCAAAGACGGGGCGCAAAATTAATTGTGGCTGACCCGCGCCGCATTGATATCACCGATTTGGCAACCGTGCATTTACAACAAAGAGCAGGCACAGATACTGCTCTAATTAACGGCTTGATGTATTTGATTTATGAAAAAGGATATGAAGACAAAGATTTCATCGCCGAGCGCACCGTAGGTTTTGACGCTTATCGGGAAGTTATTAAAGATTATCCCCCCGAAAAAGTGAGTGAAATTACGGGCGTGCCTGTCGAGTTATTACATGAAGCCGCCGAAATTATGGGCACACATAAACCGATGGCAACGATGTGGGCAATGGGCATCACCCAGCATATTAAAGGTGTGCGCAACGTGATGGCGTTGGCGAACTTGCAAATGACGCTCGGCAATATGGGTGTTCCCGGCGGCGGCACGAACCCCTTGCGTGGGCAAAATAACGTGCAGGGCGCGTGCGATTTAGGTGGTCTGCCCAATGTTTATCCCGGCTATCAAAAAGTGACCGATGAAGCCGTTCAAGAAAAATTTACGGAGGCATGGGGCGCAACGGCAAATCGCAACGTGGGCAAAACACTCACCGAAATGATTCCCGATGTGCTTCAAGGCAAAACCAACGCCCTCTATATTCTCGGCGAAGACCCCGTTATGTCTGACCCCGATACCAAACATATCCGCGCCAATCTTGAAGCCTGCGAATTTGTCCTTTTGCAGGAGATTTTCCCCTCAGAAACGGCGATGTATGCAGATGTCCTGCTCCCCGGCGCATCTTTTGCCGAGAAAACGGGTACATTCACCAATACAGAAAGACGGATTCAGATGGTACGCCAGGCGATTCAGCCCGTGGGCGATTCTCTTCCCGATTGGCAGATTACTGCTGGGTTAGCAAAGCGGATGATCGCTCTTGACCCCAACTTGAGAGCATCAAATGGACGCTTTGCTGGCTGGGACTATACTGATACTTCAGCCATCATGGATGAAATCGCCGCGCTCACCCCACAATACACTGGCGTGACCCACGAAAGATTAGAAAATGGCGAGCGTTTGCAGTGGCCCGTCAGAGATGCTGAACACACAGGAACACCAATTCTGCACGTGGGACGATTTGCAATTGGGCAGGGCAGATTTATGCCCATCGAGCATATCCCCGCCGCAGAATCACCCGATGATGAATATCCCTTCATCATGTCTACGGGGCGCGTTCTCTACCACTGGCACGGCGGTCAAATGACCCGCCGCGTAGAAGGCATTATGGAAGTCTACGGAGAATCTTTGGTCGAAATCAACCCCGTTGATGCAGACACACTAGGCTTAAACGGTGACAGCCGAATCCGTATCTCCTCCAGACGTGGCAGTATAGAAAGCAAAGCCATCATCACAGATCGTGTCCCGCCCGGTATGGTGTACACAAACTTCCACTTCCCAGAATCTTCAGCAAACGTATTAACGCAAGCGGTGCTTGACCCTGTGGCAAAGATTCCAGAGTTTAAGGTGACGGCGGTTAGTGTGGAGAAAGTGAAGTAGCAAATCTTTTCAACGCGAATGCCGCTACACTAAAAGCGAATTGACGAATGACGCGAATAAAAGCAAAAAATAAAAACATTCGCGAACATTCGCTCATTCTCGTTAAAAAATACTGAGACCTTTTACAATCCTTACACACATCACAAGGAAAATTCAAATGAATATCCGCAAAGTTTTAGAATATGCCCTACAACGCGAATACGAAGGCAAAGCCTTCTTTGAAAAAAACGCCGATAGGCTAAGCAACGCCGCCGCAAGTGGGGCTTTTAAAATTATCGCAAAAGAAGAACAGCGTCATATTGAATATATTCAAGCCCATCTTGACGCACTAGATACAAATAAACCTGTCGAGCAAGCCGCCCCCGAACTGGATGAAGTAGAGATTCTCTCCGGGCGTGCCGCATCAGAAATGATCGAGCAAAGCGTCAGCGAATCCATGGTCGCGGATTTGCCCGTGCTACGCATGGCATACCTGATCGAAAGAGATTTCGCTGAGTTTTACGAGCAAGCCGCATCCAAAGCCGAAGGCGAGGCCAAAGACACCCTCGAGATGCTCGCCCGTTGGGAAGCAGGCCACGAAAGACTCTTCAAACGTATGCACGATGAAGCCTTTGAGAAATATACTGAAATGCCTTGGGGAGGATAAGTTAGGGAGTAGAGAATAGATAAATGATACAAAGCCACCGAGTGCGAGCACTCGGTGGCTTTTTCTGTGAGGGGAGACTTTAGCCTTTTTGGATTAGGGCAAGCAAGGAAAAGAATATCTGCTGGCGATCCATTCGATCTCACCAGAAAGCAGGGAGGGGATGATTTGGGTGAGGATGTTCATACATGTATTTTATACGAGAATACCTGATAGAAATATGCCATCGTTTTCCATAATTTGGTTCGGCAACAGGCATGGTATGATGCTAAAATTACTCAAAACCATAAATAAGTGAATGAGGTGATTATGAGTCCTGTTGAAATGGCTGGTAAACCAGCTACCCGTGATATGCTTGTCCACGTCCCCCGTTTAATTTCAGATTATTACACCATCCATCCCGAAGCCGACAAGATCGAGCAAAGTGTTTCATTTGGCACATCGGGGCATCGCGGCTCATCAGCGAATGGTAGCTTTAACGAAGACCATATCGCCGCCATTTGCCAAGCAATTTGCAAATATCGCGAAGAGCAGAATATTACAGGTCCACTCTTTATCGGCAAAGATACCCATGCCCTTTCCGAGCCAGCCGAGCGGACGGCTATCGAAGTCTTTGCCGCCAATGGTGTTGAAATTAGAATATCGCAGGAATATACACCCACGCCGGTTATCTCCCACGCTATTCTTAGCTACAATCAGGGTCGCAACAGGGGGCTTGCGGATGGGGTTGTCATCACGCCATCGCATAATCCCCCCGAAGATGGCGGTTTCAAATATAACCTAATCAACGGTGGTCCCGCAGATCCAGAGACCACCGGCATTATCCAAAATTGGGCAAATGAAATCCTGAAAAAGGGTCTTGAAAACGTAAAACGGATCTCGCTAAAAGAAGCCTTGCAAACCAACACCACACAAAAATATGACTACGTCCTGCCCTATGTCCGTGATTTGGAAAACGTGATCGATTTCGATGCCATCCGCGCTGCGGGCGTCAAGATCGGCGTTGACCCGATGGGCGGCGCGGCAGCCAATTATTGGGATGTGATCGCAGACGTTCATAAGCTCGACCTGACCGTCGTCAACAATCACGTTGACCCGACCTTCTCTTTTATGTCTCTCGACCATGATGGAAAAATCAGGATGGATTGCTCATCCCCTTACGCGATGGCCAGTTTGATCAGATTAAAGGATGACTTTGATATCGCTTTTAGCAACGACCCGGACGTGGATCGACATGGTATCGTTACCCAATCTTCTGGTTTGCTGAACCCCAATCACTATCTGGCGGTGGCGATCTGGTATCTCTTTCGCAACAGACCTGGCTGGCGCAATGATTTGAAAATTGGAAAAACGCTCGTCTCCAGTTCCATGATAGACCGCGTCGCTAAAAAATTAGGCTTGGAGTTGTCAGAAGTGCCAGTCGGATTCAAATGGTTTGTGGACGGTCTCTACGACGGCTCCTACGGTTTTGGTGGCGAAGAGAGTGCTGGCGCATCCTTCCTACGCAAGGATGGCACGGTTTGGTCTACAGACAAGGACGGAATAATTCTGGGCTTGTTGGCAGCAGAAATACTCGCCAAAACCCAACGCGACCCAGGCAAAATTTATCAGGAATTGACCGAATTATTCGGCAATCCACTCTACAGCCGCAGCGATATGCCCGGCTCTCTGGAACAAAAAAACATCCTGAAAAATCTGACTCCCGAAGCAATTACTGCAAGTACACTGGTAGGTGACGAAATTACAAGTATCCTGACGCGTGCCCCCGGCAATAATGCCCCCATCGGCGGGCTGAAAGTCTCATCGCAGAATGGCTGGTTTGTCATTCGTCCTTCGGGTACGGAAGATAAATATAAAATTTATGCTGAAAGTTTTATCGACGAAAATCATCTTGAAAAAATCTTCGCCGATGCCAGAGAGATTGTTCAAGCAGTTTTTAAGGAGAATGGCATAGGGGAGGAAATTAAATAAAATAAAGTTGTGTTGATACAAAAAGACTTCCGAATTCTTTGAGAATTCGGAAGTCTGCATTTAACCTTCGTGCTTCTTCGTGTGGCTTTGTGAAATCAGCCTCGCAACTCCGCCCCCACCTCTCTCTCTAACCGCTTCACAATCTTATTCCTGATCTTCGCCGCTTCCTTATCTGTCAGCGTGCGGTCGGGAGCTTGGTATGTCAGCGCGTAAGCCAGCGATTTTTTGCCTTCACCGAGTTTTCCGTCACGGTAGACATCAAATAGTCGCGCGTCTGCGAGCATCTTGCCGCCGGTTTGGCGGATAAGAAAATCGACTTTTTCGGCAAGGAGGTCTTCGTCTACGATCAGGGCGATGTCTTCGTGCATGGGCGGGAAGGCGGGCACAGGCTCGATTTCAAAATCTTGCTTGGCGGCGCGCAAGGCGGCAACATCAAATTCTGCCGCGAGAACGGGGGCATCACCGAAGGCAAATTTCTCTGCTGCAAGGGGGTGAATTTCACCAAACGCGCCCACGACCACGCCATTTACGCTCACTTGGGCAGATTTGCCAGGGTGAAACGCCGCACCGGGCATTAACGAAGAATCCGCTGGAACGTAGGCGATGTTTTTTAATTGCAAGCCAGCCAAAAACGCGTTCGTTACGCCCTTCATATCATAAAAATCCATCACAGAATTATCATCCGAATCCCACGCGGGGGGCTGTCGGCGTCCCGTCATCGCAATTGCTAATTTTTGCGGCTCATCGGGCAAATCGCCATCTTTTGGCACGAAAACAGGGCCAATCTCAAAGAAAGCCAGCGTCTCGCGCACGCGGGCATTTACTTCGATATTTGATAGCACACTACCCATTAGGCTACGGCGCAAAACGCTTTTTTCGGGCGAAACCGGGTTCGCCACCTTCACAAATTCGCCCTGCGAGCCGAGCCGTTCTTGCGCCGCTGGCGATGTCATGCGATAGTTGACTGTCTCTTGCAAGCCGAGCATGGAGAGTAGATTTTTGGATTTCTCTGCCCAATCATAAGCGGGATTTCCGCGCTGTGGAGGCAGTTGGTCACTGAGGCGCGTTTCTGGGATTTTATCGTAACCATAAATGCGGGCGATTTCTTCGATGAGGTCGGCTTTGCCAACAATTCCTACGCCGATATCGAGGCGGAATGGCGGAGTGACCGCCGTGACGCTCGTGCCCTCAACTTGCGTGCTGAACTCCAGCTTGGTGAGGAGCTTCGAGATTTTCTCGGCAGTCAGCTCAATGCCCAACAGACGTTTGACATCCGCTTCGCTGACAGTGACGGTGGGGTCGACGGACGGGAGCGGATAATTATCGACGAGATCGGGGGCGATTTTGCCTTTTGCCCATTTTTGCATCCAATATAGCCCGCGTTTCACGCCATCTTCAGAGAGGCTGGGGTGCACGCCACGAGAGAAACGGTAGGAGGCTTCGGAGGGCAAATTATGATGATTTGCAGTGCGGCGAATATTAATGAATTGCCACGCCGCGCCTTCGAGAAGCACGTTTTTGGTCTTATCGGTGACTTCGCTTTCCAGCCCACCCATCACGCCGGCGATGGAAAGTGAGCCAGCGGTGTCACAGACAAGGACGTTGCTTTCTTGTAAATTTCGCTCTACATTATCGAGAGTGGTCAGCTTTTCACCGGCATCGGCGGTGCGGGTGGAGATAGTAATCTTTTTACCCTTCGCTCTTTCAACCAAAACATCATAATCAAAAGCATGGAGCGGTTCGCCAATCTCGAACATGGCGTAGTTAGTCGCATCCACGAGATTATTGATCGGGCGGATGCCTGCCAGCCGCAATCTGCGTTGAATGATATAGGGGCTGGGGGCGATTTCTACATCGCGGATGAGTCCCAAAACAAAGCGCGGATTTAGCTCAGGGTTGGCGATTTCGATAGCTACTTTATCAGCGATGGGTTCTCCGCTGCTTTCATAAGGTTTCTTATCGATGCGTTTAAGTTGTTGATTAGTGAGGGCAGCAATCTCGCGGGCAACGCCAAGCACGTTCACGTTACGGGCGTTATTCGGCAGGATGTCGATAGTCAGCACCGCATCTCCCATATAATCCGCTAGGGACATCCCCGTCTGCGCGTCATCATCCAAAATAATAATGCCTTCGTGGTCGTCCGAGATACCAAGTTCCTTCTCCGAGCAGACCATCGAGCAAGATTCGATGCCGCGCACTTTGGCACATTTGAGCTTCATCAAAACTTGCCCGTCTTTATGCCCATCGTAAAGGACGGAATCCTTTTTGGCATAGGCAACTTTGAGAGGCTTTTCTAATTTACCCTTTTCTTTGAATGGGAGAAGGTTTGGCGCGCCGGTGAGGGCTGTCCAATGTTCTTTGCCATCATAAAGATCGCAAAGGACGAGTTTGTCGGCGTTGGGGTGCGCTTTCACTTCGCTGATTTCTGCCACAACGAGCTTTTCACGATCCCATTCGAGTCCGTAGGTTTTGAATTCGTGGGTTTCGCCATCTTCATATTTGGGCATTTCCCAACCCACATAGCGGATTTCTTCTACTTCGAGTCCCGCTAGGGTAAGTAGGCGAGCGAGTTCTTCTACGGGGATATTTATGTTGACGTAATCTTTTATCCAAGATACTGGTAATTTCATAGTTTACTCCTAAAAAATGGAACGCGGATTGCGCTGATTAGGCGAATGAGCGAATTGCGCGAATTTTTAAAAACCTTTGCGTTCTTTGCGTCTTAGCGGTTTAAGTTTTTATCCGTGTAAATCTGCCTAATCCGCTAAATCTGCGTTCTATTAAAACTGCTCCAAGAATCGTTCGTCATTTCCCCAGAAATAACGAATATCCTTGATATTATGCCGTAACATCGCTTGGCGCTCTGTGCCCATCCCGAAGGCGAAACCGGTGTAGCGATTTGGGTCATAGCCACCGGCAGTCAGCACATTAGGATGCACCATACCGCAGCCGAGAATTTCTAGCCAGCCCGCTTTTTTGCAGACATTACAACCTTCGCCGCCGCAGAGGAAACATTCCACGTCCATTTCGGCGGAAGGCTCTGTGAAGGGGAAATGTTGAGCGCGGAAACGTGTTCGTGCGTGTTGCCCAAACATTCTGCGTGCAAAATCAGAGAGTGTACCTTTTAAATCGCTGAAAGTGATAAATTCTCCGATTGCCAATCCTTCAACCTGATTAAACTGAATCTCAGAGCGATGCGTAATCTGCTCGCTTCTGTAGCACATCCCCGGCAAAGAGATACGGATAGGGGGCGGGTTTTCAGGATTGCTCGCGGCATATTCACGCATGGCACGGATTTGCCCAGGAGAAGTATGCGTTCGCATCACCTGTGCGGTATCGGTGCCTTCTATATAAAAGGAATCCTGCATTTCTCGCGCGGGGTGTCCGGGCGGGAAATTGAGATGCTCAAAGTTATAGGCATCCGATTCCACTTCGCGGGATGTGTAAACTTGGAATCCCATATCGCCCAAAATCTTAAGGGTGCGGCGCAGGGTTTGGGTCGCGGGATGAATTCCTCCATGACGGAAGGGGCGACCGGGGAGGGTCACATCTAAGTGGTCTTCCTCGAGAGAACGCGCCAGCGCAGCTTCCTTGACCTCCGACTTACGTGCCGTCAAAGCAGCTTCGAGTGCGACTTTGACTTCGTTAGCACGCTTCCCGACCTTGCCGCGATCTTCTTTAGCAACTTTCCCGATGCCTTTAAAAACACCTGTTAATTCAGAGTTTCCGCCGGTATGTTTTTGCTTCCATGCCTGCAATGCCGCTTCATCTTGCACTTCCTCAAGGGCTGATAGGGCAGTGGCTTGGATTTCATTCAGTTTATCAAGCATAGGTTTCTCCTTATCTTTTAAACACAAAGGTCACTAAGGAACACGAAGGAAAAACTTTTATTGTTTTTAAACCTTTGTGACACTTTGTGTCCTTCGTGTTAAATTAAAACTCCCGTCCGCAATGGGACGGGAGGGAATTTCCCGCGGTACCACCCACGTTGATTTGTTTTCTCCGCTTTGGTTTCGATACGAATGACGATAATGCTGTCATTCTACTCAACCGCCGCTTGGCACAAATCCACTCAAAACCGGCATTTATCGGTAGCCCTTATAACGTAGGAATTACGGTCTAAACTACGCAACTTGCAAACTTATTACTTGCAAATTTTCACCTAGACAACTCAGGAGGGAACTTCGGTCAACTTTTGCCGAGCGGGAGTTTCAGCATATCTCCACGCCTCTCTAACGGTTTTGGGTTGACGTACTTTTCTCCGTCTTCGCGATGGGGTCTATTATCGGTGAAAAGGAGAGGTTGTCAAGGGTAAAACGCTAACCTACCCATGCTTTGACCATCTCCCGCACCGAGCGGCTCATCTCTCTTGAAAATTTAGAATCAAATTTACGCAAGAACATATGCTGTCCATAATTCGTGATGCCGCGCATTGCCTTGCCTTGTGGTAAAGATTTCTCTCGCTCGGCGAACATCTCATTAAAATCATCACCACCCAGACGTTGGTACTCATTCTTAAAAACAATAAATTTTTCGTCAAAACGGCTCGTCATCTGGCGGTCTTTTTGTTGTTGGGTAGGGTAGCCAAAAACCAGCATCCCGATGGGGAAAACATAGGATGGTAAATTGAATAGCTCTTTATGGATTTCATAATTCTCCATAATATCGCCAATATAGCAGGAACCAAGCCCAAAAGATTCTGCGGCAATAACGGCGTTCTGCGCGGCTATTAAGGTGTCGGAGCAAGCTAAAAAGAGATCGCCTTCTTCGGGTTTGCGCATCTTAATTTCACGCTCAGCACAAATTTCATCGACGCCAGAGTGAATGAAGTAATCGTACCAACGCTGATAATCTGCGAGAAAAATCCAAACCATCGGCGCGCGAGCAATAAAAGGTTGGTTATCGCAGGTTTTGACCAATTTCTCTTTAATGCTTTGGTCGGTGATATCCAAAATCGAGTAGAGCATCATATTTCCGGCGGTGGGTGCGCGCAGGGTTGCTTCCAGGATTTTGGCGCGTACATTAGCTTCGATGGGGCGTTTCTCAAATGCTCGGATAGATTTTCGGTTCAGTAGCAAGTTCAGGGTCATGGGCGTTTCTCCTATAGATGATGATATTTTACCCTTTTTGAAGAATGGGTAGGAGATAGGATTAGAAGGACATGATAACAATTCCCAATTCCTAAAAAACTATGATATACTACCGTCCGCTCCGTAAGGAGCAATTATTCTCGTTTTGGTAGTTCTACGTAACGCCCGACAAGATTCGGGCGTTTTTCTTGCAACAGCATGGCTCTTAAATTGGGATGGGTCAACTGTTGAAGAACAGGTGCATCGGCTGAAAAGCTGATGCTATCAAGACCCAGTCTCACCACAGAGACACAAAGAACACAGAGCTTTTCTTTGTATTTCACAGAGAAAAAATTTGTGAGCTTCGTGCCTTCTCAAAGCATACTCACAGGAGTGTCGTGGTGAATATCACCCAATCTAGGAGACAAAATGTCTACACAATTTTCAGATCTAAACCTGCGCCCCGAACTGGAGCAGGCTCTCGACAAACTTGGCTATACCGAACCAACCCCCATTCAGGCACAAATGATTCCCATCATGCTCACTGGCGTAGATGTCATCGGGCAAGCCCAAACAGGCACGGGAAAAACAGCCGCCTTCTCTCTCCCCGTTCTTCACAATTTAATTCCCGGACAAAAGAAACCGCAAGCCCTGATTCTTTCCCCGACTCGTGAACTTGCCATGCAAGTAGCTAAAGCGATGGAAGGATACGGTTCGCACCTGAATTTACGCGTGCTTGCCATCTACGGAGGTTCATCCTACAGTAAACAATTGCGTGCTCTCAAACGCGGCGTGGACGTAGTAGTGGGAACCCCTGGGCGTTTGCTCGATCTTCTACAACGTCGCAAAGCCCTTGATCTCAGCGAAGTTCGTACCCTCGTCTTAGACGAAGCAGATGAAATGCTCAGCATGGGCTTCATAGATGATATTGAAACCCTCTTAGATGCAACAGCAAATAATAGACAAATCGCACTCTTCTCGGCAACCATGCCACATAGAATGCGTCAACTAGCGGGGAAATACCTCAACAAGCCCGAAACTGTCACTATCAAGAAAAAACAACTCACTGTTGCGGCGATTGAACAACGCTATTACCTTGTCAACCACCGCGATAAATTTGCCGCCCTTTCCCGTCTTTTTGAGACAGAAGATATGACGCGTACCCTCATCTTCGTCCGCACCAGAGTCGGAACAGGGGAGCTGGCAAACGCACTCGCAGCTCGAGGCATATCGGCTGAAATGATTAACGGTGATCTCTCTCAGGACGCGCGCGAACGTGTCATGTCCCGTTTTAAAAATGACCGCATCCAAGTTTTGGTCGCCACCGACGTAGCCGCTCGCGGACTCGATATCAATAATATATCCCACGTTGTTAATTACGATTTGCCTGAAGACCCCGAGGTTTTCGTGCATCGTATCGGACGCACAGGTCGTGCAGGAAAAGATGGCGTAGCAATTTCATTACTCTCTCCACGAGATACGCGCATGTTGCGCCGCATTGAAAGCTATACCCGTCAAAAACAGACCCAAACTGATTTGCCTACAAAAGATCAAGTTTTAGAAAAACGCCGTGGCGAGGTTTATGAACGCATGGAAGTTTGGCTCACTCGCGGACGCTACAGCAATGAAATGACAATAGTCGAAAAATTGGCTGCAGAAGGGCACGAGCCAATGGACATTGCCGCCGCCGCCCTGCGCGTTATGCGAGAACAAAATAAAGAGCAAGCGGTTGAGAATATTAGCAAGGTGAACGAATGGAAATCGCATCCCAATCGAAAAAATACAAAACGCAATCAGGGGCGTGGCAATAAACGCTCTCGGGCTAATTTTGGTTCCAGAAAATCACACGAAGCCGGGATGGTACGCCTGAGCCTTGATAAAGGTCGCACCGATGGTATCCGCCCTGGTGAAGTGGTCGGGACTTTGGCATACCACGCAAAAATTTCAGGCAAAGTGATTGGCGCAATCAGCATCCAAGACCAGAATACCTTTGTAGATGTACCAGAAAACGTTGTAGATAAGGTTTTAGCGAAAAATGGTGATTATCGTTTACGAGATAAGACAAAGATTGTCGTAGAGAGAGCGTAAGGCGATATTCAGTTTTCAGTGTTCAGTAAAATCAAAGGCACTGAGTGTTTCTAAAACACTCAGTGCCTTTTTCTTTAAGAAAGTGAACTGTAGGATATAATTCTACAACCAATACACCCTACACTTAACTACTGAATAAAAACACTAGAAACTAAAAAATGCTCATCTACCATATCACCCCTCGTAAAAATTGGGGACTTGCCCAAGAAAAAGGCGCATATAAGGCTGAAAGTCTCGAAACAGAAGGCTTTATCCATTGCTCAACGGCGGAGCAAGCCGTACCTGTGGCGAATGCCTTTTATGCCGCACAAAAGGGATTAATCCTTCTCGTCATTGACCCTGAAAAACTCACCGCTCGTCTTCAATGGGACCCGCCTGCGCACCCCGCGCCAGAATCCACGCCCACATCGTTGCATGGGGAGTTTCCTCATATTTATGGTGCATTAAATTTGGATGCAGTAATAGAAACTCGTGAGTTTGAACCTAATTCTGAAGGAATTTTCAGTTTTCCCTCTACCTAAATCATTACGCAATACGAAATACGTAATATATCAAAATAATTTATGATTAATTTCATCGCTTGGTACATCACACTTACCCTACTCGGGCTACTCACCTTTCCCCTCACCTACCATCTCTTCCCCAAATTTGCAGATCGCGGCTATGCCCTCGCACGCACTGCTGGTCTGCTCATCTGGGGCTATACATTTTGGATACTCACCTCGCTCGGAATCGCACAAAATAATATTGGGGGAATCTTACTGGGATTGGCAATTTTAGCAGGACTAAGTTGGTGGGCTATATCCAAGACAGTAGACAGTAGACCGTTGACCGAAGAGGAAAGACCGTCCACCGTCCACCGTCTACCGTCCATCATCGATTGGCTAAAATCCAATTCAAAACTCATCATCACCGTTGAAATCATCTTCTTTCTTTCCTTTGCCGCAATAGCTCTCCTGCGTGCGGCAAATCCCGAAGCACTCGGCACAGAAAAACCAATGGAGTTGGCTTTTATCAACGCCATCTTGCGCTCGCCCACCTTCCCTCCCCGCGACCCATGGCTAGCTGGCTACGCCATCTCTTATTATCATTTTGGTTATATCATGACCGCCATGATTGCCAAAATCACAGCTACCGCTGGCAGCATTGCCTTCAACTTAATGACCGCTCTCGTCTTTGCACTCAGCGCAATTGGGGCATACGGTATTTTATACAATCTGCTTTCTACAGACTTCAGACTTCAGACTTCAGACTTCAGCGAACAATCTTCAACACTCGGTATTCGGCATTCTGCATTATTTGCCCCCCTCTTCCTTCTCCTCATCTCCAACTTTGAAGGCTTCCTTGAACTCCTGCATCAAAAAGGCATCTTCTGGGTTTCTGGCTCCGAAAATTTCTGGACATGGCTGAATATAAAAACCATCAACCAAGACCCCGCCTCCATGCAACCCATCCCCGAACGGTTTTGGTGGTGGTGGCGTGCTTCTCGCGTCGTCCAGGATTTTGACCTCGCAGGCAATTTCCGCGAAGTGATTGATGAATTCCCCTTCTTCTCATTTCTGCTCGGCGATTTACACCCTCACGTTCTTTCGTTACCCTTCGCCTTGCTCGCGGTCTCCATCGCCCTCAATATCTTCTTCGGCGGGTGGCACGGCGAAACTAAAATCTTCAACTTCAAACTCTTCCTTCACCCACTTGGTATCTTTATCGTTGCCCTTCTTCTTGGCGGCCTTGCCTTTCTCAACACTTGGGATATTCTCATCGCAGCCGCGCTGATTGCTTCAGCCTACACGCTCAAACGCGCCCATAAAACTGGCTGGAGCTGGTCTCGTCTCGAAGATTTTCTCTATTTCGGGATGCTGACAGGCATCGCCGCCATCCTTCTCTACATCCCTTTTTATTTCGGATTCGCCTCCCAAGCAGGTGGTATTCTCCCCAACTTAATCAACCCGACGCGCGGCGCGCATCTTTGGGTCATGTTCGGGACATTATTATTGCCCATCTTTTTTTGGATGATCTATCTCTGGCGCGGTGAAAAACGCTCTGTCAATTGGAAGTTCGGTTTCGCTTTTATTTTAGGCTTGCTACTCTTCCTTTGGCTTTTTTCCTGGCTCATAGCTTGGGTTGCTTCCCTCGCCAATTCCAGTTTAGCAATAACCCTCATCCAATCGCAGGGATTGACAAGTTTTGGTGAGCTTTTTAGACAGGCATCCGCCCGTCGGCTGGAATATATTATGGGAAGCCTCACCCTGCTTCTTGTTGCGGGGGGAGCAGTATCATTGCTCTTCTTCAGAAAGATGCCAGATGATGCCGAGCAAGATGAAAGGCGTGCGCCCTCGGCGACATCCTTCATCCTGTTATTAACGCTTTTAGGAAGTCTGCTTGTTATTGCCCCGGAGTTCTTTTATCTACGTGATCAGTTTGGAACACGGATGAATACCGTCTTCAAATTTTATTATCAGGCCTGGCTTTTATGGAGTCTTGCTGCTGCCTATGGGAGCGCAACGCTCCTAAAAGAGCTGCGCAACAACTGGGGTCGGGCACATCGACTGGGACTTTTTCTTCTGCTAATAGCGGCATTAATCTACCCCTTTTACGGGGTCATTAGCAAAACAAGGAGCGGCACGATGACGCTAGACGGCGCGGCGCATGTGCAGCAAGATGAAGCTGCTGCAATCGAGTGGTTGCAAAGCGCGCCCGATGGTGTGATTCTTGAAGCCGTTGGCGGAAGCTATACCGGCTACGCCCGCATCTCGACAAATAGCGGCCTCCCAACAATTCTTGGCTGGCCCGGACACGAATCGCAATGGCGCGGCGGGCATGAAGAAATTGGCTCACGCGAAGGAGATGTCGAAACGATCTATACTTCTCCCGATTGGGAAATAACCAAAGCTCTCTTAGACCAATATAATGTGCGTTACGTGGTTCTTAGCTCACTTGAAAAATCGACTTACCGAGTAGATGAGAGAAAACTACAGCGTTTTCTTGAGCCAGTCTTTACACAAGGCGATACGATTATTTATCTTGTCCCATAAAATATAGCTCCGCCCTTTGTGAGCATATCTGAAAGATGGGATGAGAGATTCGAATCAAAAAATCCCCTAATGCATTCAGCGTTAGGGGATTTTTAATTATCTTTTATTCTTTTCTACATGGCAGAAGCTTTTCGCAATCTCCGTGCAAAAAAGATAACCGCAACAAATACAATTGTCAGCGCGACCAGACCAGGAATACCCACATCATCTGCAAAACCACCATCAGGGAGAGCAGAGGAAGTAGGCACAACTGTCAGGATGGCGTCTGCTGCTTGCGTTAGTGCAGCAGCGACAGTCCCTGTAGCGGCAACATCAGGTGTTGCCGTTGGTGTTTCGGTAGCAACCGCCACAACGGGGGTTGGACTTGCTGTCGGTGAAGCAATGGCACTTGGGCTGGCTATAGGAGCCTGTGCCAACGCATCTGCTACAGCGGTTTCTGTCAACATTTCAGCAACTTGCGTGTTTTGCGCAATTTGGGTCGCTTCTGTATCAGCCGTACTCGTTCGTTGGTTGGGTACTACCACCAAAGCATATGCGGCAACACAAATTAACGACAGGAGAATAATTCCACCAAGAACACTGGCAGCAATAATAAAGGTACGATTGCTTGATTCTCCTGGAAGGGCTTCTTCTTCACCCTCATCTTCAAAAGTTAGATCATCATTTTCATCAAATAGTGCCATAGCTCTTCTCCTCTTTCCTAATTGAGATTATCTTATCCCAATACTTCCAAGTTTACCAGAGGAACAATAAGTTGCTCCCCATTATCTAACTTAACTTCACCTGCCAAGACACGTAAACCATTTGGCAAAGTTTCCAAGCCATCTGGCAAACGTCTTAATGTTCCCGTCGCGCCAGCGTGGGGGGCGCGACGCATACGCACTTTTTGCCCTGGCGAAAAAGTTTCCACATCACGCGGGGCGGGAGGCAAATCAGTATGCGGCAACGGGATAATAACCTCGGGGCGCGTCCCTTTATATTGATGATAGGGGGCGGCATTCACGGTCACATTTTCACGTTGATTATTGGTACTTAAAATCTTATACGCACTCAAATTCATCGCTTGCTTACCGATCGCATCTGTAACAATAATGGGATAAGGCATCTTGCGCGCCAAACCAATTAAAGAAGGTGCTAAGCTGGATAGGATCAGCCCACGCACTGTAATATCTGCCGCTGATTTAAGGCTTTTTGCATCTTGGCACGATCCCGCTAAAATAACCAGGCTGCGGAGACTGATGTCGAATTGGCTTGCTTCCAATATATCGGTTTGCTTCTCAATGAGAACGTGGAGCGTTCCACTGCTAATTCGACTGTTCCCCCACACACCCTGAATTAATGCGCCAACTTCTTGAATCACTGCGCCACGATCAGGGATCAACTCGATCACTTCACCAGAAATCCCTGCTTTAAGCTCAAACTCTTTGCCTGAAATATCCAATAAAACCTGACCACCACCAACAGCCACAACATGGCCGCTATGTTCCACTTTTATCGCTGGGGAAAACAAGCCTCCACCACTGGCAACAACTGTGCCTGCAGCCAAATTTTGTCCGACACGAATATCACCTATCTTTTTTTCAGCTGCTTTAGATGTAATACCCAAAATACGCGCTACATCAATCAAATGGTGCTTATGAGAATATTCGGCTTCTGCTATTACATCACTAGCCAAAACGCGTTTATTTAGCCTTGTAATTACTTCGCCTTTAACAGGCAGTTGCCTTTTACGAACGATTGTTGTTAAAGCAAGATTATGGGATACAGGCGCGAGCATGGTCTTAGCCTCCTAGCGTCCAGAGCCATTTTTTGATTAAACTGCGACGACGCACTTCATCAGATATTAGATCAAGGGGGCGACCACGTCCGTCGAGGACGAGACCCAACGCGCTGCCGCCAACTTGCATAGATATTTTTTTACCCGCGCCCTGCCCAATATCTGCACGATGCTGCGGCTGTAGAACAAGATCAGTAACCTGACCTATCGGAAGGGGAAGCACTTCAAGGCCACCTTGTTTTACTTCTACTACGCTAACAGAACCGTCTGCACGGCGTAGACTGGCTTTGAGGATATTTGTCCCATAACGGGAAGAACTGAGGGGCGAAACAACAGTCGCAAGATTAACAAATGCACCCGATTCAAGTGCCTGCACAGGCAAGATGCTATTGATCTCTGCCGCTGCACCTAATGCAGGGAGGAGGTTATTTGCGTCAAGAATCAGGGTATTAACACCCGTTGGTTGCAACGCATCCAACAGGATGAGAAGACTCTGTCCAAAGGTGGGCGCATTTGAAAGGATACTGCCTCCGGCCAGAATAATTTCAAATGATGGTAGCAAATTTTTCTTAAGAGTGGGCACGCCATCCGGGAGTTTTTTCTGTGCAGCACTCATCGCAATCCGAAGAGCTTCTCGTCCCAACGCTTGCTCAATCTGCAAATCATCCTGAGTGGCCGGAATACTATTAGGATAGAGAGCTTTGGTATATACATAATCGCTGATACGCTGAGGAGAGACATCAATGGTCAGCCAGCGAGTGATATTTTCAGTGCTGGTATGCGAAAGAAGCTCCGCAATACCTGCGCCCATTCCAAGGTGTGGGTAGACTTTGGTCTGAAGACGCCCCCCAAATCCGACTGAAACAGCTGTAGAAGATGCGCCCAGATTTACAGAAAGAAGCGGTTTCTCGCTGCCATAAAGTTTGCTGAGGAGCTGGACAATTCTTCCTTCGGCAAAAACAGAGGGAAGTGCCCGCCCCCCTGCCCACATATCGAGTTCTTCGACACTTGGCATTTGCTTTTTGCGAATCTCAATAAAAGCACGTGCCAATTCTTTACGAGCAGCGCGTAAATCTTCTGTTGCCACAGAAGGGCGAATATTGGGCGTGGTATGAAATCCGCTACTCAGCATTTCGAGTGTTTCGCGGACGTCCGCTTCCATTTTCTGATTACCCACAAAGAGAATTACCGGGCGTTTATCTTTGGGCATCAGGTAAGCTGTCAGCCCGATAATTTCGATGATTTTCTTCAAAGACTGTGAAGCACCATCATCTGTGCCGCCCGCGATGATGATCAGGTCCGGATTGGCTCTGAGAATGGCGTCAATTTGTTCTTCTTCTTTGCGAGAATCGTTAAGGCTGATGCTTTCGACAACACGAGCATAAGTTGATTCTGCAAGGTTTCTTGCACTTTCAAGTGAAACGTCTGAAAGTAATCCTGCGATAACAATCTTGAGCGTTGCCCCTGCAGAAATAGTAGCTGTAATAGCGTCTACGCCGCTTCCATCTTCTTGAACGGATGAGATCAGGCGCTGATCACTATCAATAAATTTTCTACCCGTCACCTCTTCAAGACTTTCAATTGCTTCCCCAATGCCTGCAGAAATATCATTAAAAGGTGCATGAGCCGTACTGGGCGATTGCCCAATGGCAATGAAGCGATAACGACCTTCTACCACGTCAAAGAGCATCGCTCGCGTTGTTGCTGAGCCGACATCAAGCGTTAGGACAGAATCACCTTCGATTACGGAAGCCATAGGGTTTTTAGAGAAGTGATAAAAGAGGATAGGAAGTCAAGACGTTCAATGAACGCCGTTAAGGCTGCGGAGTAAACACCCGCGAATAGGACACCAAAAGTAATTGCGATAAAGACTTTGCCGATAAATGAGAAAATTCTCGTTAGAAGGTTGCGACGATACTCACCATCGTCCCCCCGTTTTGCGCTAAATTGGAAGTAGATCAGTGTTGAGATCGTGCCAAAAAGCATCAAAACGCCTTCAAAAGAGTTTCTGCCAACCTCATCAATCGCCGCCCCCGTCTGCGGAAATATTGTCCCTGTCACCGCGCCACCAATTGCAACAGCTGCGCCAACCCCAACCATGAAGGCAACAGAAGGAGTCCCCAGCTTGGATAGAGCGGGGACCGCTTTGGCAAAGAGCAATATAGTCAGGAAGAATGGGAAAATCGCTAAAGTTCTTTCACCGCCAGAGCCAAAAAGTAGTGGTTGGATTAATTGTGGAGTCAAAACCTGATACCAAACAACTGTTGCTACATACCCGGCTGAAACACCGACAAAAATATAGATCGCCGCTCTAAAGAGAAATTGATCTCCTATTAGATAGGAAAGCACAAAAATTGTCAGGAGAAAGGCAACAACGCCTGAAATTAATTCAGAAGAAATAGCTGGCACTTTAATTCTCCTCCTTTGGTGTTTTCTGACGCGCCCTCAAGGCTACCAAGAGATTGGTCATTGCTCCAATTGCAATCATAATTTCTGCAAGGAGTAGCCCAACACTATAAGAATCCCAGTATTTTCTACCAAATCCATTTTGTCCCAGCATACGCTCATAGGTCGCACCACCTGAAAGCCCACTCACCAACCCACTCACCTGTCCAGATGCATAGTATGGATAAATAATCGGTTCCGCTTGCGCGCTAATTGCCATCAATATTGGAGGTACCGAGATAGCGTTTTCAATACTGCCAAAAAATGTCGTACTTTGCTCTACCCAAGTGCGTCCTTTTTCGACATCTTCAGTTAGGATAACAACAACAGAAAAATCGGAAAAACGATTCACACCTTCAAGAGGAGGTAAATCCCAAACAGATTTTTGATCTACCTGCTTGTGAAGAGTAGCCTGTGGGTTAGAGATAAAACTTAACATCCCCGATGCTCCACCAGGTATATACCCAAGGTTCCGATAATTTGCACCCGCTTGAAGCTCATAGTCACTTTGTTTTTGAATTTCACCTAAAAAGTTTTCAGCTAATACAGGTCCTGTCGGCGATGTGGAAATAATTGCCAGATTTTCTCCACGTGATAATAATTGCATCACCAATGGGGCAGCAACAGCACCCATTTCACCAGAAAACCCTGCTTCATAATCAAAAATCAGCAGTGTACTCCCCCCTCCTGGAAGTTGATTTACTATATTAATTGCATCCCGAATTTCAGGAATCTCCATATTTGGAGAAGATACCATCCGAGTTTGACTAGACAGTGAAGAACCAACCACAAAAAAAAGTAATATCGCAATTACCCAACGCAAAACAGGAATTGAAGAAGTTTTTTCTTGTGCACTAAAAGATATTGGCTCCGCTTCCCCTGCCAAAAGTCCTTCCAACATTGCCGCACTGCTCTGCTGACTTTCGCTCACCTGCAACTTAATCGAATGTGCTCTTGGTTTGCTCAATTCTCCCAAACCTGGGCTGGCAGGCAAAACGCCAGTTAACCCAGCGAGAGGCCCCGTCTCTGCGACAATATGTTCACTCTCATCATCAGAAGAACCGGAAACAACCGAAGCCACAGGGCGCATCGCCTGTACCCAACTTGGCAATTCTTCCTCAGAAGAAAGGTCTTCATCTCCTTCAGAAGCCTCAGCTTCAGCACTCGCTTCTGCATCCGCGTCTTCAGGTCCCAAGCTAGAAAGCCAATCAGGCATCTCGATTCCGAAAATTTCGTCTGTATCATCTTCGCTTGCATCAGAAAAAACATCGTCCCCTACAAATACAGAACTAGCTGAAGCGGAGGGAGTAACTTCTTCATCACCGCTCGTCTCAACTGAAGGTAAAGATTCGAGCCAATCAGGAGCATCTCCCTCAGAAAAAGCTGGCGTTTCTTCAGGCTTTACCTCAGCTAAAGAACCTGTCGCGGGTTTCTCCATTTTGGATAGCCAGTCTGGGAGATCTGATTCCGTCGGAAGGGGGATTTCCGTCTCGTCAGCATCTACCGCTGATTCTACAGAGGGTACAGACTCCTGTTGACTTGCTTCCTTTTCAGAAAGATCGTCTGCCAAAGAAGCATCTTCCGCAGATGAATCTTCAGCTGGGAGTGAGGAAAGCCAATCCGGGGCGTCATCATCGCTCGCAAGATCAAGAGAAGGTTCTTCAGTAATCTCTTCAGCTCCATCTGATTGTATATCAGACATCCAATCAGGGAGATCATCATCTGCACTAAGCGAGGGTTCTTCTCTTTGGCTATCTTCTACAACAGGAGTAGCTTCTTCTTCAGGAGATGTTTCAGTAGCCGCATCCGATTGGAGACCAGACATCCAATCAGGGAGATCATCATCTGCTCTAAGAGGAGATTCTTCTGTTTGGCTATCTTCTTCTATTACTGGAGGAGGGGCATCGCTTGTGCTGCCTCTGTCTGACATCCAATCGGGGAGGTCTTCATCGCTCGCCACCGTAGTGGGAGCAGATTCTTCTTCGGGGGTTATTTCTTCAGTTACTGCATCCGATTGAAGGCCGGACATCCAGTCAGGGAGATCATCATCTACACTAAGAGGAGATTTTTCTTCTGTTTGACTATCTTCTTCTATTACTGGAGGAGCAGGTTCTTCTTCAGTAGTTGCATCTGCCTGGAGGTTTGACATCCAGTCGGGGAGGGATTCTTCCGGATCAATGCTGGGAGAATCGGCGTCCACCGGTGAAACGGAAGCAGGTTGAACGGGGGATGTTTCGATGGAAGGCGAAGTTGAAGACTCTTCCTTTGAAAGATCGGAAAGCCAATCGGGAAGCTCACCACTCTTTGCATCCCCCACATCTTCCACAAATTCTTGAGAAGTCTCGGAGCTTTCTTTTTCAAAAAGATCCGGTAAAGGTTCAGCTTCTTCTTCGGCGGATTCATCTTGAAGATCAGAAACCCAGCCAGGAAGTTCACCTGTTTTGATAGGCTCTTCCTCCTCATCAGAGAGGCGCGGCGCATCACCAGCTGTTATGGGTTCATCCGCCGCTGGGATGCCAGGTGGAGCCTCCTCCGCTTCTTCTGTGAAAAGGTCACCTTGGAGATTTACTAGCCAATCGGCAGATTCTTCGTCTTCTTCTTCGTCTTCATCATCAAGACCGGCGAGCCAATCAAGGGGAGCGGCATCGTCAGCAGTTTCTGGCTCTTCTACTGGTGAAGGCGGATTTTTGTCTTCTGCGGCAGGAACAGGCGGTGGTGCTTCTTCTTCTGCCTCTTCGTTTTCTCCTTTACGTGCATTTTTTAGCCATGCAGGGAGAGCAGATTCAAGTTCTGATGTTTTTTTTGCTGTTGGTGATTGCCCCGAATCGATCAATTTTCCTGCACCGTCCAATTCGCTGGTGGTTTGGCGCAGGAGTTCGCCACATTTTTTGCAATTCTCTGATGCGGAAGAATTGGTCTCTCCACAAACGGGACATCTAATATCTTCCATTACTTATTTGCCCCCATAAGGACGATCTGCGCCAATAAGGATGCGCAAACCTGTTAATAATGTGCCTAATGCAACGCCTAGCAGAATACCACGAGCGCCGCTGGAAGCAAAAATGCTGATTATTTTGGGGCGAATATAGCTCCCCACCAAGGGAATTTCGTAAAAAGGCAAAGGTGCAGAACCAAGCATGACAACCAATGCCGTGAGCAGGAAAATAATTGCCATTAGGTCATTACGGTGGCGCAGAAGACGAATACCAGCATAGATCAAGGTGACAGCCATGACAGCCATCAAACTGGTCTCAACCGGCAAAATAATGGCATTAAAGATGTTCGTCATTATGGGATTATTTGGTCCTAACACCATCCCTAAAACAAATGTGATTAGCAGAGATATGATTAATAAGAGGCTATAGCCACGTCCTTTTTCTTTATTGCCTATTTTTTTGACGTGAACACTAAGCAGATTCAGTACACCAACAAAAATAGCTGCTCCAGCGAGAATAACTGCCCACTGGACAATTATCATGCGTAATGCCGCTAAGGAATTGGTTGGGAAGAAATAGCCAACTAAAACGAGCAAACCAGCCACGATTGCGATGACAGGGGCAAAAAATCGGCTCATAGCATCCCTTCCAAAAGTTTCATTACTGCCCCAATAATCAGGGCGATCACAATCAGCCAACGCAATACATCTTGCGCATATAAACTAACATGATGCACTCTCCCTGCGTTGAGATAAGCTCCAGAGGCAAAGAGTTCTTCACCGATCAATGGCTCCTGCGCGCTGACGTATAGTACCGCCTGCGCCGGAAGGGAATCGGCAGCGGCTAGCGTAAATGATTGTGTTCTTTCAGCAGCATCGCTAAGAAGCCCAACTTCAACACCGAAACTACCCGCTAATACGTTAGCAGAAATATCTTCATCATGAATAGCAGGGAGCGTGCCCGCCGCATAAGAAAAAGGCGTAACACCTGCCAGGCGACCAGAGGTTGCATTATATTGTTGCTCTGCCCCTGCAATGCGATAGGCTGTCCGAAAACTATCTTGAGAGAGAATAGTAAGTGCCGCGTCTCCAGATGTAGCAAGCGGTGGCTTATCACTAGCTGCAGATAACTCAACAATACGGCGCAACACGCTGATTGTCGAGAAAGATGCAGCCGTGCGAGAACTGGCAACACTGGCAGAACCGAGCGAAAAATGGATACGTGTTCCGTTTTCGACGGCGGTTCCAAGAGCTTTATTAAATTTGGCAAATGCGGGGATATTACGAAAAGAGGCTTTCACTTTGTCTTTGAGCAGGGAAAGTCCAATAAGTAGGATTGCGCTAAAAGCGACGAGAATAAATCCAGCAATGGTGGGCAAAGACACGATGTTAATCCTTCCTTAAGAATGCGACGAATGCGCTAACTTCTTCTTTGTCTTCAAGGAAATGCGCCAAGTCGTTTACGCGGTCATGGCCTAGTAAAGGCTGTCCAAAATAAAGCATCTGTGCACCGACCAAAGTCAATGGCTCACCAGCTTCCAAGAGCCAAGCAACGAGACCTTCTATTTTGAAGCGAGAGAGCGTTTCAGCCCATTTTGTCCACGCAACGCTTGATGTTCGCATAGGATAAAGTATAGCATATTTTAAGGTTGCAGAAATTTTAGTCTTACGCGAATCTACGGTCAAGGAACCATTGGGGGGATAAGTTATGCAGTGAGCAGTGGGCGGTTTTCAGAACTTAACTCACTCCACTAGAGCTTTCCGAAGGCAATCCCTTTATACTTCCATCCACAGGCAATGATTGCCTCTTTGAGTGGCTTTTTGATCTCATTGGTGCTAAAGCGATAATTGTAAACCTGACCAGGTTCCAGCTCTTCTGTGAAAGCATAAGCTGTGCCAAACTCCACCGATGTTTTTTGTCCTTGAAAGCTGCTGATTGCCAACGAGAGCGAAGGGATGCCAACCTTCCAAGCAACCGAATACTCATGGTCTTTCGTGCGGACTTGATTCTTCTCTGGGTCAAGTTTTAGGTAGATACGAAAAACTTTTTCAAGTCCCGCCTTGGCGAAGATTTCGTACCATTGGGCATCGACTATCTTCCACTCCGCGATCAAATCTACGCCTTCTGACTTGCCGTCAATGATTTGGTAGGGCGCGGTCGGGCGGTTGAGTTCCAGCAATTTTCTGATTACTTCTTGTGGTGAAAGCGTGGAGACTTTTGCTTCTTTTTTCCCGAAGAGTTTCATGATTGAGGCTCCTTTATTAGGTGAATTATCGTCAGCCTGCCATGTGGACAAGTGCTTTTTATTCCTTTAGTCCGAGAAAATGACCGTACTTTGCCGTTCCCGATTGACCATCAACTGCGTAACATCCGGGCGGGAGTAGTGGCCAACCGGATCAAAATTCTGACGTTCTTCGCGCACACGTTTATGGTCTAAGGTAGCGACAATCAGTTTTTCTTCTCCAACGACAGGTTCAATGACCCATTTCCCATCCGGGCCAGCAATACAGGAGCCGCCATCGGCAATCATCTCATCACCATCTTTGATAATGTCAGAAAGATGAGGCGTATCAACGGGGAAATCACTTTTACGCATCAGACCAGAGACAGAGAGAACATAAGAACGGGATTCCTTAGCAATAAAACGAGTGATGTCGTATGTATTATGCGCCCCGCCCGGCCAGACGGCGATGTGCAAATCTTCGCCTAAACCGTATAAGGCAGCCCGTGGAAGAGGCATCCAATTTTCCCAGCAATTCAACCCACCGACAGTGAAAGCACCCAATTTATGGACACGCAAACCATGCCCATCACCCGGTGACCAGGTTAGTCGTTCTTCATAGGTGGGCATCAACTTGCGATGCACAGATTGAATAATGCCATTTCCGTTAATATAGACCAAACTCGCATAAAGACTATGTCCGCCACGGTCAGTTGGACGTTCAATGCATCCCAGCACGACAGAAAGTTTCTTTTCTTTCGTTGCGGCACAAACGCTATCCAGATGACCTGCTTCAATTTGCACAGCCTGATCCATATAATAAGCGTGGATTTCTTTCTGCACCGGCGAGTTGAATTTTGCCCCGTTCGTTCGCTCTATCCAAAATGGGTAACCAGGTAAAAGGGCTTCGCCAAATGCGACCAATTGACAGTTGGCCTCGGCGGCTTTATCTATTTCGTCTAAAATTTTCGTCAGGGTTTGTGAGCGATCTAGCCAAACCGGTGCGATCTGAGCAAGACCGACAATTAGCTTATCTGTATTTTTTCTTCTCGTCATTTTAGGAGGTCCTCACAAAAAATCGATTCTCGTTG
>JABGOQ010000169.1 GCA_018645405.1 Anaerolineae bacterium
TACAATATAACTCATATTATAGGAAAATTACAGTAAAAAAAACATATTGAGAACATTGCAGATTGGGGATGAAATCGGCAATCCGTGCTTGACCAATATGATCATGGTCGGCGCATTGCTCAAAGCAGAAGAAGTCTTACCGCTAGAAGCAGTGAAGAACGCCCTTGGAGAGCATTTGCCGAAGCGTCACCATAAAACCTTGCCCTTCAACTTTAAGGCGATGGATGAGGGAGCGGCGTTTGTGAGGAGGTTGGCTGTGTAGGGTTTAACCACAGATTGAGCATAAGATAAGAGTTATGGCAAAAGCCCTTTGCTGAGATTTCAGCATAGGGCTTTTATTTTAAATCCACGAAAGAAGATTCAAAATCTACGGCTTTGTGATTTCAAAATAATCGAATTGCCCCACGAGATCACCCTCGAGTTCTTTGCCATCGCTGTTTGTAACGCCGATTCCGACTAGCTTGAAGTCAAAGTAAGATCCACCATAGCGACCAATACGTTCCCATTGATCCGCTTCAAAGGCATAGAAACCGCTGATAATATCCCCTTCGCGAGTCAGGCGAATATAGACATCTGTTGCATCTGTTGGTTTGTTGTAGGACCCCGAGGCTCCGCCAATTTTAAATTCAAAGTAGAATGCGTTGCCACCGTCCACGCACAAATCACAAAAACCACGATTGAGGGCAACGTAGTTTTCAATATCTTCATAGAGATAAAGAGTTGCCTGCTGAAAATTGCTAAGAGGCTGTGTCTTTAGATGGATGGTAACAATGAAGTCCCCACTCGGTAAATCCCGCCACAACAGGTTCGATTGTGGATGCCCGCTAAGGAGAGAAATATCTTCGCCCGTGATTTGAAGCCAGCCATCATCCGTGATTGTCCATAGAGTTGGGTTTTCATTTTCCCATTCCCAACCAGGCTGTAACTCACCAACAAAGTCATCTCGAAAGATTTGATTTTCTGGAATTTCTGTGGGAATAGGGGATGGCTCGATGGCTGGTTCAGGGGGCACGGTAGGAGGAACTGCGCTTGGTTCAGGTGGTGGGGGGATAGGCGTTGGCTCTGGAGTAGTTTCTACTCTGCTGCAAGCCCCTAGTGTTAAAATCGTTGAGAATATGGCACAGATTAAAAGTACTCGTTTCATGGTTACGTCTCCTCAGTTGAAGAATAGAAAATTGAAACTGTGCTGTTGATTCCTTGATTTTGCATACACACCTCCATCTACCAGGCTTTGTGAATAAAACAACAATAGCTTTATTAATTATAGGGATTTTCTAACCTTTTTCAACGAGGAAATTAGTCAGGTGCTCCAGAGAATCTAAAAGCCAGTCTCATCCACCAACGCACAAATATCCAGCAGGGCACTTTGGCTTCATCTTCTAAATGATAAGTTTTTTATCTATACCACAATACAAAAATCATATCAGGCTCTTCTTCTACTGATTCTGGCTCTTTTTCCCATAACCACACTTCCACTTTCAGAGGGTATCCAAGAATCTCTAATCCATCAATCTCTGGTGTGCGGGGACTCATATTATTACACTCGCCCTCATAGCCACAACTATCTCCCTGGTGAATATAATGTGGAATAGCATAAGCATAATTTGGCTTCTCAGATTTAGTGACATTCTGAGAATTCTCATAAGAAACGTAAATATAATTTAAGTTTAAATCACGCGCATTATAAGAAATTAAATCAAAGTGTCGAAATCCTATTGCAGAGGCTCATTTTGCGCTATAGTGAACTTCTGTATAAGATTCATAGGGGTGCCAAATCAATTCTCTTGGCGCACAATATAGGCTGACATCATCACCGAGGATGGTTGCTTCGGAAAACACGTCTATATCCCACATCCACCAAGGGTCTGCCGCTATCAAAAGATAAGGGTTCAGAATAAAACGCGATTCTTCCGATGCACCCGCAATACTCTGTTCCCCTTTTCCATAATAAAATTGACCAAGAATACCCCACCATGGTAAGCCATCCACTATTTGACCAAAGACCTTTGTTGAAGGCTTATAATTCCCATCCATAAGATCAGGATAAAGAGTAATTGCCTCGCGCCTGAGAGCCAATACTTCATCTTTTGATTTGAAATCTAATTCTGCGGGAGATTGAAGCTCAATATTGAGCGTATCTTTCAGGGTGCTATCTTCTCCAATTGCCAGTTTATTTCTATTTGGCGCAAACCTTTGATTAACGCCATAGAATAATAATCCCAATGCCGCGCAAGAGAGCGTGATCAGCAACAGAGAGAAATTATTATTTCTAGATTTCATCGACTTCAGCCTTTCGGATTTCCAATTTCATTAGAGCTCAAAAAATATTAAAATTAGCGTTTATTCCGTCGCAAAAAAGTACGATAGGAAGTTTGATTTAAGAGAAGAGTTCTTCTTCTTCCAATAGTGCACAAATTTCTAAAGGAACACCCTTCTTCTCGTCCGCTACGAGCTTGATTGCCTCTTGGTCACATTTGTCGATGCAAACGCCACATCCCATGCAGTTTTCGTAGGAGACTGACATCATCAAATCATCCATTTCAAGCGCGCCAAACTGACAGTATTCTGCGCAATTATCACAGCTGACACATAAATCTTCATCCACTTGGGCGATAAAACCGGATGATGCCAGCATCGGCGTGCCATTATTGTGGGCATTCATTGCCCCGCAACAACATTCACAGCAATTGCAGATGGCATAAAAACGATCCAGCATCGCATCCTTGAAAAAGGCATGATGCACATGTCCGCGCGCATCTTCAGCTTTGAGAATTTCAATCGCTTCATCACGGGTGATCTCTCTTGAACGGTCTGGTTGATGCTCACGGATGAAACTGGCGAATGGGTCGCCAATGACCAGACAAACGTCAATGGGTGTACAAGGATTCTCTCTGGCTGAGCGGCAGGGGCAATCAATCGCCACAATATGCTCGGGGTTTTTCAACACGAGTGAGCGCGCCCGTTTATAGGGGATGACTTGCTCCAAATCGGGTTTGTTGATTTCTTCGTTAACTTGCACTATCTGCGTAGCTGTTTCAAGTGGAATCGCTTTTGCGTGGTAGTGGTCTGCGAATCCCGTTGTTGGTTTCTCAGCTTCAGGTTTTTTCTTTTTGAGTCCCGAATTTTTGAAGAAGTTATTCCATTTTATAAAACTTTTTGCGATGGGGTGTTCCCCTGTCCCGATGCTGATATAGAGATGTGTCCAACGCCCGTAGATATATCCATGTAGAAAATCAGAAAAAGAGTAATCGGGCGTCTTACGAGCTTCTTCAATAAATGCTTGTGTGGAGGGTTTTATAAAGGGGATTTTCATATCTTGGCTAACTCCTTTGTTTTTTCTTTTCAGTTTACTCAAACTAATCGTAAAAGGAAAGCGACATCTTGTCAAAAATCGTGAGTGTTTCTTCCTGAAACAGTAAAAGTGTATCGGAGATTCATAAAATAAAACGCCGAAGTTTTGAAAACTTCAGCATTTTTTATCTACATACAACCCTCCCCAAACCCTATGGACACATTGATATTTTCAGCAGGATACCCTTGAGATTTTCTTTAGCCGAGTAATTATAATTCGAATAAGTAAAAGACAATCGCAAGAACCAGACTCAACTCCAGCCCCGCAAGCATGATACTTAAGCGTTTGGAGTGTCCACGAGGACTGAGCTGCCCCGCCTTATCTGCTGAGCATAGCAGAGGATAAAGTCGCCAGTAGAAGGATGCGATCGTGATAATCAATGCGATCGCCGTAACCAATAAGGTGCTTTCGGGAGCAGTAAAGACTATGACCAATACCAGCGCGATTACGATCATTTTAACCCCAGCCAACCAATTGACGAGATACCGCACCAGCGCGTGAACTTCGGGGTCAGCTTTAGACTTTTCCCAGCCGCTGAAAATACAAGCCCCATTGAATTTACAGTTGTTTTGCAGGAAATACAACTCCAGCATATTCAAGGTTTCTATAAGAGCAAAAACGGTTAGGGTAATTTGAAGTGTTTTCATAAGATTTGTAAGAGCTAAATATGTCTCACATATCTATACGGAAAAAGGGCGGGAAAGTTCCAAAGAATTTAAGTCTCGCTTAAAAAAATCCGTTTATAACAGACTCCCCACCTCAACCAAAAACTCATTTTCTGACAACGTTGTTATTAAGCATTGACATTGTGTATGTAGTATGTGTATAATAAAGACGCAAAGGAAGGTGTCTTATGTTACCTGAAAAGAAACTCAAACGAATCCAATTCCTGATTCCAGAAAATCAAAAGTTTTTCTTAGATTCTGTTGCCCAACGGGAAAATTTAAGTTTCTCCGCGCTAGTACGGGAAATTTTTGCTGAGTACCAAAAAACGATAATAGAAAAAGAACTAGAAGAAGCGGCTCTTGCTCTTTATAATGAGTATGAGACCAATGATGAATTAACAGCTTTCACTGCTCTTGATGGAGAAGATTTCTTATGAAACGCGGTGAAGTTTGGCGCATAAATCTTGACCCAACAATTGGCTCAGAACAAAAGAAAACTCGCCCTTGTGTGATTGTTAATCACGACAAAGTTGGAATTTTGCCGCTCAAAATTATTGTTCCTTTAACTGAATGGAAAGACAAATTTTCTCAAGCAAGATGGCTGGTTCCTATTGAAGCATCAAAACAGAATGGCTTGCGTAAAAAAACTGCGGCAGATACTTTTCAGGTACGTTCGCTTTCGGAAATTCGATTTGTTAAAAGAATTGGTACTTTGACAGAAGATGAAGTAAAAGATATTGAGAAGGGATTAATCCTCTCGCTAGATTTGGCAATTTAGAACGTAGAGATTATTTAAAAAAGCAAAGCTCCGAAGTTTTGAAAACTTCGGAGCTTTTTTGTTGTGAGACCCAAACCCAAAACATTAACTTGGCAACTCCCCACTTGAGCTGAAAAATTATTTTCTGATAGCTCTCAGAGATTAGGTGTTAGGTAAGGGGATTTGCCTTACGCCCCTTCAACGGGATTTATACCGCATTCAGCGCGATTCTTTTATAAATACCAAACTCACTACCACTCCAAGTCCGGCTGCTATCGCACCTGTTAGAAAGGTGGCTTGTGGCCCCCAAGCACTCCAGATAAACCCTCCGAGGGCTGAACCGATGATAATTCCTGGATCTTCACATAATCCGCCATAGGCTCCCATCGCCGTACTTTGCCGTTGCGATGAGACAGAGTCCGATAAAAGTCCCATCGAAGCTGAGCTGAACATTGCCATCCCCATACTCTGGCTGACAGTGACGACGATAAGCCAAAGATAGTTTGTGGCAAAAGCCATTCCTATCAGCGCAATACCTGAGATCAGCATGCCAAGTATCATAATCTTCTTTTTCCCCGCACGATCGGCCAGCCTTCCCAGCGATATCCCCAGCACCATCGAAACAAATCCTGAAGCGGCAAAAAGAAAACCCACTTCAGTAACAGAAATACCTCCAACTACCTGGGCAGCCAGAAGAGGTAAAAAGGTACCCACGATGCCAAACCCTAGGAAGAAAAGGGAGGCAACCAGGCATTGAGGAGCCAAGGGGCGACAAATGGATATCGCATTTTTGAAAGAAGTTCTATTGGCTAAAGAGGGGGATGTGGTGATCGGTTTTAGTATTACCCAGCGAGTCTGTCTCAAGCCGATAAGCAATACGCTTCCCCCAATTAGAGCAACACCACAAGCGACAAAGAAGACAAAGCGATACCCCCAAGTGTCCACGATGAAGCCACTGGGGAGAGCTCCCAGAGTCCTGGATGCGGACAGCAATACAACAATAATTGCCATGGAAGCAGCTTTTTTCGATGGGGATGCAGCAGCCCCAATATATCCTCGACTTGGTCCAAAGAGAGCAGAACGAGTGAATCCCCAAAATAAAAAAACAATAAATAGCGATGGGATATTCTGAGTATAGGCAAAGAGAAGTGTTATCAACCCAAAGATCGTAGTTCCTACACTCAAAGGTAATTTAATCCCTATTTTGTCGGCTACCCAACCCCAGGATACTTCTCCAAACATCATACCTGCCATGGCTACCGAAAACATCAAACCTAATACTTCAGGCGAGACCCCGATGGATGCCAGATAGAGGGGCAGAATAGGTCGCACGATATTCGTGGCGAGAATGCCCAATCCCATAGTCGAAATAACGATTATTCGATTGTTTTTGATGAGTCTTCTCCTGATTGCCTAAAACCATCATTGCAACCAATTATACTCAAGACATCTAAAGCAACCTACCCCGCTCCCCTTCAACGGGACGTTGTCAACCGTGCGGAAAAACTGAGAAATCAGACAATCGGGGATTAGGTAATTAGGAATCGGGAAAAACAAGCGAAATAGCGAGTCCGCTTCGCGAAGCAGTCCATCTCTTATAAATTAGCGGATGATTTCTTCAGCGATAGTGCCGTTTCGCAATGATGCTATCGTGATTATAGGCACTCTCAAAAGTTGTCGGATTTGATTTTTGCCCTAATAAGATATATGATGAAAGCAAGGTTCATAATTGGAGGTGAAAAATGTTTGCTGGTTTAGGTGCTAGTGATTTTGTTGTTGTTATTTTTGGCATAATTGGTGTTGCAATGCTTTTTTCTTATTTTCAAAGCAAGAAAAAAGTAGAAGAGAGCCAAAGTTGGCCTGCTGTGCAGGGATATATCACCAAAACTCATATTCGCAGAGAGACAGAAAAGGATAACGATGGCTCTAGAATTACAAAATATTACCCTGAAGTGCTATATACCTATGAGTTTCTTGGGAATGAATATACAGGAGATAAAATCTCCTTTGGTGGCAAAACCAAATATTCGTATGAGCAAAAAGCCCAAAATTTCCTTGTGCAATACCCTGTAGGGCAAGGCATAAAAATTTATTACGATCCTAATAATCCTGAAGATGCAGTTTTAGAGCGAAAGGCGTTAGGAAAGGTAATCCTCATTATCGGGGTTATTTTTACTCTCATTGCTATAGGCGCACTTCTTGTCAGAGGGGGGGCTGCTCTTATGTCGTTGATGGGGCAGTAAGAACAGGAAAATAATATTTTTCTCCGTGAGCGGATTGATAAAGATTTGCA
>JABGOQ010000062.1 GCA_018645405.1 Anaerolineae bacterium
CTGTTTCGCTTTGTTCCTATCGCTGACGATAAACTGTCAGGTGACTAGTAATTTTATAGTCTGACATATTTTCTCCATTTCAATTGATTTTGATGAGTAGCCATCAAATTGATATTTTTAGAATGGTTCACCAATGCGCCGCACTTGTTTTTGGCTTGCTTGCTGAAACCCAAACTTGGTGCGTGGCGTAAGCGTCGCTTCGCTATACCCGTATCCGCCAAGGAAATTGTAGATGGTCAGCACTCAAGTTCGGGTCACGTGCGTCTCGGATTCTTTCATCCAAAGAACATAAACTGGTGAACTATCCTGTAGTATGCTATTATCCACAATAATTGGACTATAGAAAAGAGCCAGTTTTGCGTGGAAATATAGTGCCAGATAATTTGTTCATAGAAGGTAGACCATTGCCATCACCAACCCCCTTTTTATTCTCGCTTATCCATCTTGACCCGCAAGGGGAAAAGCCACTATATTGGCAAATCTATGCTGCGTTGCGAGAAGCGATTTTGACCCAGCACTTGCAGTCAGGCGTGCGTTTGCCCTCAACGCGAGATTTGGCGACAATGCTCAGTGTCTCGCGGAATACTGTTGTCAATGCGATGAATCAGTTGACTGTTGAAGGCTATCTGGAAGTTCGACCACGCTCAGGCACTTATGTCGCCGACGATTTGCCCGAAGCCTTACTGCATACGGCGATAGAGGGCAACGAGAAAAAGAAACTTTTACCGAGCGACAATCGCGCCCTTTCTCAACGTGGGGGAAAATTAGCACTTAACTTGGGAGCCGCTAAGTCGAGGGGTGGTCAGCATCTTGCTTTCTCATATAACCGCCCTGCTATAGACGAATTTCCTTTTCATATTTGGACGCGGCTGATCAACAAAGAATATCGTCAATCGCCACTTTCGCTCTTTCGTAACAACCCACAAGAGAGAGCGGGATATGCCCCCTTGCGCGAAGCGATTGCGACACATTTAAGAGTAGCGCGTGCTGTGCAATGTGATGCGGAGCAGGTGATTATCGTATCTGGTTCTCAGCAGGGATTATATTTAGCCGCCCACACATTGCTTGATCCTGGTGATGATGTCTGGATAGAAAACCCCAATTATTTGGGTGCACGCATCGCATTTTTGAGCGCGGGCGCAAACTTAATCCCCGTTCCTATTAGAAAAGATGGCTTGGATGTGGCGGTAGGACAAAATTTATCGCCGAGTGCGCGTTGTGCTTATACAACGCCATCTCATCAATTCCCATTGGGATATATGATGAGCCTGAAAACGCGCTTAAAATTGCTCGATTGGGCAGAAAATGCGGGGGCGTGGATCATCGAAGATGATTATGACAGCGAATATCGCTTTAGCGGACATCCGGTGCCGGCCTTACAAGGCCTGGACAGAAATCGCCGTGTGATTTATCTTGGCACTTTTAGTAAAGTGATGTTCCCCAATATTCGGCTAGGCTATATCGTTGTCCCACCCGATTTAGTGGATGCGTTTAAAGCGGCACGCTTCACGATTGATACACAAAGTCAGAATGTAGTACAGGCGGCGATGACAGAATTCATCGTTCAGGGGTATTTCTCACGCCATATTCGGCGGATGCGTCGCTTATACGCTGAGAGATACGCTCTTTTAGTAGCAGAAGCTGAACGCATTTTAGGAGACCGATTGCCCTTGATCCAGTCCAATTCCGGGATGCACCTGATCGGCTGGTTGCCATCAGGAAGCGATGATCAATTAATACGGGAAAAAGCAGATCAGCACGGAGTCAGTGTAGCCGCATTATCAGATTATTATTTGGGAGATTGCCCGAAACCGGGCTTGCTGATGGGATTTGCAGATACCAAGCCAGAAGATATTCGAGCGGGCATCAACCGTTTGGCGAGGGTGTTGGATGAATTATGAGAGGGGGGAGATTTTCATAATAAAAAAACGGGCAAGATCCAGCTTTAAGTGCGAAAGAATTGGGTATCTTATAAAACGAAAAACGTCGAGATAGTTGTCTCGGCGTTTTATTCCGCCTAAATGACTATATCTAGCAAAACACTTAGCGCATTATATCATTTTCTGCCTTGACACCTTTCTCTCCTCGTGATAAAGTATGGCGCATTGATTGCCATATCGCACATAGAGAGCCAAAAAAATGAGTCAAGATCGTCGTATTCGCAGAACACAAAAATTATTGGGTGAGGCACTAATTGAACTCGTCTTGGAGAAAGGATATAAAAATATCACCATCCAGGATGTGACCGATCGCGCCGATATTGGCTATCGTACTTTTTTTCGGCATTATGATGGTCTGGATGCACTATTTATTGAAATCGCCCAAGAGAGAGTATACGAACTCTACGATATTCTCGATCTGCCCCAAGCCTATGAAGCAGTTGCGGATCATATCGTCGTCTCTCGCGAGAGTGGCGTAACGCTTTTCAAACATGTTCAGGAAAACCCAAAGATTTTCCGTGTCCTTCTCTTGGATGATAATTTAAGTTTTGTCCTTCAGCCTGTTATGGAAATGGCACGTAAAAAAAATGAAGAACTTCTACGTGGCTTGCCTAGCGGAGATATAGATGTCTCTATTGCAGCAAATCACATCATCACCGCAATTTTTGGTCTCATGCGCTGGTGGCTAGAAAATGATATGCCCCATCCGCCATCAAAGATGGGCGAAATTTTTACCACGCTGATTATCCAGCCGACTTTTTTGGTGCTAACAAAAGAATGAATATAGCCCTGTTGGTTGAGTAGGCGATGCTTTTCGCCGTATCGAAACCAACAGTAATATGGAACCAGAGATGTGGTTTCGACACTTGTACTTGCGCCGCAAGTGCAGGTGTATGCTCCTCTAAAAGCATTCGGAGCTACTCAACCACCTTATAAAAGTAAAAAATGACAACAACCACTCCAACCTTCCCTCTAATCGAACTCCGCGATGTAGTAAAAAACTACCAAAGCGAAGCAGGCATTTTTCCTGCGCTCAAAAATGTTAACCTTAGCATTGAGCGCGGTGAATTTCTTGGCATCATCGGCAAATCTGGTGCAGGCAAATCAACCTTGCTAAATATGTTTACGGGTGTTGACGAACTCACCACTGGTGAAGTCATCGTCCACACAAATGAAGAGAGCGTCTCTTTACATACTCTCAGCGAAAACGATCTCGCCCTTTGGCGCGGACGCACAATGGGCGTTATTTACCAATCCTTTCAACTTTTGCCCATGCTGAGCCTCGTCCAAAACGTGATGATGCCAATGGATATGAGCGATCTCTATCACCCCCGCAAAAGTCGTGAGCGTGCCCTCGAACTACTCGAAATGGTTGATATCCTCGAACACGCACACAAGACTCCCGATCTCATTTCGGGGGGGCAACAGCAACGGGTAGCGATAGCACGTGCACTCGCGAATGATCCGCCCATGATCGTTGCGGACGAACCAACCGGCAGCCTCGATTCTGTCACTGCGGACCACATCTTCAAGCTCTTTGAGCGGCTCGTCCAATCTGGTCGCACCATCGTGATGGTTACGCATGATAAAGGATTGATGCCGCGATTCTCTCGCCATGTAGAAATTGCGGATGGCGAATTATTTAGCAATGGGGACAGAAAATGACGAATCGCACGCAACCCAAACTTGCTACCACTAAAGAAGCTGGTCTGATCGAGATGCAGCAAGTCGTTAAAACTTTCTCCAACGCTGCAGGTGAATTCACCGCACTACGCGGTATCGACTTAACCCTAAATCGCGGAGAATTTGTTGCGATTATCGGCAAATCTGGCAGCGGAAAATCGACCCTTTTGAATATGCTCACCGGCATCGACCACCCCACAACTGGAAAAGTGATCGTTGAAGGTGTGGATGTTTACGCAATGAGCGAGAGCAAACGCTCGCTTTGGCGCGGACGTAATTTGGGGATTGTTTTCCAATTCTTCCAATTGCTCCCGATGCTCAACCTGCTCGAAAACGTGATGCTCCCGATGGACTATGTGGGCATGTACGATGTTGATGAACGCCCCAAACGCGCGATGGAATTATTACGGATGGTTGGGTTGGAAGAGCACGCCCAAAAATTACCGCGTGCTGTCTCGACCGGGCAACAACAAAGCGCAGCGATTGCGCGCGCCCTTTCCACCGATGCCCCCATCATTGTCGCTGATGAGCCAACGGGCAATCTTGATTCGCGCTCTGCCAACCATATTATTGATCTATTCGCTGAGTTATCCGAGCGCGGTAAAACCATTGTCATGGTCACGCACGATGCGTCCATGACCAAACGCACTTCGCGTACCGTTGTCATCTCGGATGGGGAACTGGTTAACGAAACGATTGCTCAATCCCTGCCTTTGCTCTCTCAACCGCTAATGAAAGCACTGAGCAATAAAGTAGAAAAGCTGTCTTTTCACCCTGGAGAAACGATTATCCATAGCAAGGAGCCTGTTGAAAATTTCTTCATGATCGCCAAAGGCAACGTGGATGTGGTTTTGCATAAACGCCGCAAAGATGAAGTCGTCATTGCCCAACTTAGCGTGAATGATTTTTTCGGCGAAATGGAATTATTACGTGGCGGCAAATCTGTTGCCAATGTACGTGCAGCAGAAGATACGCCCGTTGAATTGCTTGCACTCTCTCGCGATGATTTTAATTGGTTATTGAAAGAATCCCCGCTGACGGAGAAGGCGATTGGCCATATCGTCCAAAAAAGGCTTGGAGAGCAGAAACAAGCTGATCGAAGGAAAAGAAGAAGATTGTTTGGGTAAAAACATAAAAGCCTAACCACAAAGACACAAAGGTCACAAAGAAAAAACTTTGTGTACTCTGTGACTTTGTGGTGCAAAACTATATTCACCCTCTTGCATTAGCGAGAGAAAATTAACGGAGCAACACATGCGCCCTCGATGGCGAAAAGTACTTTCAGACCTTATAGATAATAAAGCCCGCACGATTTTGGTGGTTCTCTCCATTGCTGTTGGTGTTTTTGCAATTGGCGTGATCGCTGGTGCGTACAGAATCATCTCTGATGATATGAGCGTTAGCTATGCAGCAAATAACCCCTCAAATATAGAATTACGGATGGATGATTTCGACGAGGATTTCCTCAATACTATTCGCAAATTTGACGGGATCAAAGAAGCAGAAGCACGGCGTGTCTTTAATATCCGCGCTCGTCCATTGGGTGAAACGCAGTGGACTTCAATAGATGTCGTTACCTTGGAAGATTTCGAAGCGAATAAAGTTAATTTGCTCGTTCCTATTAGCGGAAAAGAAATCCCCTTGAAAAATGAAATTCTGTTGGAGCGTGATGTACTGGAGAAAATGGATGCCGCCCCCGGCGATACCCTCGAAGTGCAGCTTCGGGATAATAGCATCAAGCTCATAACTGTTACCGGCATCGTACAGGATTCTTCTACGGGTGCGGTGGACTTCCTCGCACCTCCGCTGGCATATATTTCAACAGATACGCTCAAACTCTTCGATCAGCCCGAGCTTTTTAACCGCGTCTTCGCAACTGTTGAAACGGGCCAGGATGATGATGAACATATTAATATCGTTTTATCTGCACTAAAAGAGAAGATTGAGAAAAATGATTATGAAGTCGGGCGCACTTTCCGCTCGCTGACGCATCAGCATCCACTTGAAAATACAATTAATGCAATTTTGGGTATTTTGATGGCTTTAGGGGTGCTGATCGTTTTCCTCTCCAGTTCTTTGATTGCGAACACACTGAGCGCGTTGCTTAATCAACATCTCCGTCATATTGGCGTGATGAAATTGATTGGCGGGCGCGATAAGACTATTTTTAAGATGTATCTTGTCTTGCTGGTGGTTTTTGGCATTCTCGCGCTTTTAATTGCAGTTCCTGCTGGGGGGCAGGGAGCGTATGGGTTGGCACAGTTTATCGCCAATAAAATGGGGTTCTTACTTCTCGGTTATCGCATCGTACCTAGTGCGCTCTTTATCCAGATTGCGGTGGGTTTGCTTGTGCCGCTTATCGCTGGATTTGTGCCTGTGATCAATGGTTCTCGGGTGACGGTCCAAAAAGCTATCAGTGGAGACCTTGCTGGGGAATCCAGCGAGCAAGCTGAAGGGGGAGCGAAACGGGAATCGCGTATAGAAGAGATCCAATTCAAAGCCACGCGGATGTTGGCAGACCGCGGCATCCGGATTAAGCGCCCCTTATTAATTTCTTTAAGAAATACTTTTAGACGACGTGGACGTTTGATGCTGACGCTTTTCACCCTCACGATGGGTGGGGCGACTTTCATCTCTGTTTTCAATGTGCGTGTAACCTTACATGAGTATGTCAAAGATGTGGGCAATTACTTCCTTGCCGATGTGACCCTCGATTTTGATACCCCCTACCGCGTGAGCGAAATTGAGCAATTTGCGCGCCAGGACCCGCGTGTGACCCATGTGGAAGGCTGGGCTTTTTCTGGAGCAGATATTTTATACCCCAATGGGTCGACGGCTGATAATGTGAGCATTTTAGCCCCCCCTGCTGGAAGCGATTTAGTTGAGCCACTAATGGTATCTGGGCGCTGGGTTGAAGCAGGTGATGAAAAGAAACTTGCAATTAGCGAAGGAATTTTCGACCTATATCCCGATTTGAAAGTAGGCGATTACCTCCCCTTGAAAGTGAATGGAAAAGAAGAAAGCTGGGAGGTTGTTGGCATTTTCAAATTTATTGGGATGGAAGGCATTCTCGGTTATGCCCCCTATGAATATATCTCTCGAGATCAAAATATGGCAAACCGCTCTTTTTCCTACCGAGTTGTTACCAAGCAGCATGATCGCGCCTATCAAGAGGTGATGGCAGAAGATTTGGACGCGTATTTTAGAGATAAAGGTTTCCATGTTCAAGAAGCAACACCCGGTCTTTCTACATTAGATAGTGCTTCTGAGAGCCTCGATATTTTGATCAGCTTTTTGCTTATTATGGCGTTGCTGACTGCCGTTGTCGGCTCGATGGGCTTGGCAGGTACAATGAGCATGAATGTGCTTGAGCGAACGCGTGAGATCGGGATTATGCGCGCTATCGGCGCAACCGATATTAGAATCATCACAATGGTGCTGGTTGAAGGCTTGCTGATTGGTGTTATCTCCTTTGTTTTGGGGATTTTTCTCGCAGTTCCATTCACTTATGGTTTATCATTTATTGTTAGCCAAGCAGTTTTTGAAACCCCGATTGCCGTGGTCTTCACGCCCATGGGCTATGGAATTTGGTTTGGTCTGGTTATTATTTTATCTACGCTGGCAAGTGTTTTGCCCGCTCGTAGTGCCGCACGGCTCACAATTCGTGAAGTCTTGGCGTATGAATAAAAATAGTTAGAAAGTTGGCATATTTGAAAGTTAAATGCTGAAGTCTAAAGTCTGAAATAAAAAAGGAAAAGAAAATGAAAAAAACAAATCTATTAATATTACTGAGCTTGGCTTTAATTCTTACCCTTAGTGCCTGCGCTACGGAGGAAACACCCGTCCCTGAGCCAGCAGAGATCCAGAGTCTGGATTATGTCGTAGCCGAGGGGCATATTCTCCCCATGCAAGATGTGCGCCTAAGTTTTTCAGCACGAGGCACAGTCGAAGAGATTTTGGTCGAAGAAGGCGAAAAAGTTGCCAAAGACCAGGTCATTATTCGCCTTGCCGATAGCGAGCAGGCTGAGGCATCCCTCCGCGCGGCAGAGCTTGCGTTGATCACCGCCCAAGATGCTTACGACGATTTCGCCCGCACCGGTGGGTTGGCGACAGCCAATGCCTGGCAAGCCTATATGGATGCGCAAATTATCCGCGCCGAAGCTGAACGTGAATGGGAAAAAGTAGATGTCGATAATCTTGAAGATGATATCGAAGATGCCCACGCCGATCTCAATGATTTTGAAGAAGACCTCCAAGATGCACAAGATGACTTCGACAAATATGCCGATCTCGATGAAGATAATTCCAAACGAAAAGATGCTGAAGATGATCTGGAAGATGCTCAAGAAGATGTAAATGAAGCCATGCGTGATTTGGAAGAGACGATTCGGGATTTGGATGAAGCCCGCGCCGATTTGGATGCCGCCCTTGGTGCAGAATCCGAAGCCAAACACACCTACGAATCACGCTCGGACGATGGGCTTGCTACTGATACAAAAATATTTCTTGAATCCCAACTTCTGAACGCCAAAGCCCAAGTGGACGCAGCCGCGAAAGCCCTCGCCAACTACGAACTAAAAGCTCCCTTTGACGGTACAGTCACCGATATTAATGTAGAAGTTGGTCAATTAATAGGTGGAGAGATATGGGCAGCTCAGCTCGCCGATTTTACTGAATTTTATATTGAAACCAGTGACCTAACAGAGTTGGAAGTGGTCAAAGTTTACGAAGGCCAGGCTGTGGCCGTTGTTCCTGATGCGTTGCCAGAGTTAGTTTTAGATGGTTATGTAGAGAGCATTGGGCAATCTTCCAAAACGCAGGCTGGCGATATTGTTTACACAGTCAATATCAGCCTGAACGAATTTGACCCCGCGCTACGCTGGGGCATGACAGTAGAAGCCACGTTTTTGGCGGAGTAAATACTCTACATATACAGAAAGCTAAGTTAAACCCAAACGCTATTCTGAAATCAATCCATCAAATCGGTTGATCTCAAAATAGCGTTTTTAGGATAAGCGTTTTCTAGTAAGAGGCTGTAATTAGAATCCCATCATCTCTTTAAAATAAGCAAAGAAGCCAACTTTTTCGTTGGGAATATGCTTGAAATCATCTGTACGTGAAGCCCCAAAGGTGCGTGTAAATAATCGCTGTATTTGCGCACCAAACATGGATACTTTCCGCGAGGCAGAAGGCTTAACCTCCAAGGGTGTCACAAAAGTGGGCGGATAAAAAACATCTACCTTGATAGGCTCTTCACCATCATATTCTTCTGCACGGCTCTCTTTCTTGAACTCAGGAATATCATCAGTGAGCGTGGAGAAAGATTCTGTCATCAAAAGATATTCATTTGCCTCGACTCCATTCTTAAGCAAGCGGTGAATGAGAATAACATTATCCCCAGCGAGTTCTTCGAATTGTCTTATTTTCTTGAGAACAACTTCCCCATGGTGCAGAAAAGCTTTTAATTTAAGACGGCTAATATGGGTGCAAGCATCACAATCGCAATAAGATGTATCGTGAGATAGTTCTGCTGCTTTATGGCGAAATGCTGGAAAAAAGGCCAAAACTTGTTGTAAAATATCCTGTGCAGCTTGTGCATGGTTTCCATCCCAGAGGGCATATAGGAAGGCAGCATCTCCTTCGAGCTTGTTTAATATCAAAGGGTATTCTGCCTTATCAATCACGGATTCCAGCAACTGGGAGATTATCTCTTCGGCGTGCAATAGACTGAGATTCCGTTGACGAATAAATTGGGTATATCCGCTAATATCGACGATTACAAGAGCAGCATGTCTAAGTTTCATAGAATCTTTCTTTTGGAAATCAGAGTGTCCTATTTTACCTGCAAACGCTCCCTTGGGTATTTAAGGGAGCGTTGCAAGAAAGGAGAAGAAAAGAAGAAGAAGTTTTTCATTAACTTAGATATGAAAGATATGAGGTTTCTTACTTCTCGCATCCTCAAGTCAGTGTTCTAAATTATAGAATTAAATTAAGTTTTTATTTTAGCTCTTAAAGTTGTGAAATAATACTTCCCCAGTACGACGATCAAAATACCACCGAGTATTAGAAAAGACGAGATTAATAAGCGCAAACTTATTTTCTCGGCAACAAAGAGTACACCGCCTAAAGCAGCGATTACAGGAACAGATGATTGAACGACAGCAGCTTGTGTAATTGAAAGCCGACGGAGAGCACTGTACCAGATTGTATAACCAATCCCGGAAGTTATGCCGCCCGATAATATTGCCAAGACAACTCCTTTTGATGAAATATCTGCGCTTTGAAATCTGAGAAGAGCCAAGATTAGAACGAGCGGAAGTGAACGCATGAAATTATACGTGGTGTCCGAAAGCGGATTTGCCGAGTCTTTCCCCTTCAATGTGTAGATCCCCCAGGCAATCCCGGCGATTGTCATCAGGATGAAGCCAGTTAAAGAGGGCGCGCTTATGCCCGGTAAGACGAGATAGACAAATCCAATAAATGCGATTGTGATGCCGACCCACTCAGTTGGGTGTAATTTGTTCCCAGTAAAAAATGATATTAAGATCATTGTTATTTGCACCGCCCCAAATAAAATCAGCGCACCAGTCCCGGTATCCAATGTGATATAGGCAAATGAAAATGTTGCTGCATAGAGAAATAACATGAGGCTGGCAAACCAGCTTCCTTTGGAGGAAGAGTTGTTTTTCTTGGAATCAAATTGCAAGATCAGAAAAAGGATAAGCGCACCAGATAACAAACGAATTTCTGTAAAACTTGCCGCGTCAATCGTTTTTCCGCTCAGAGCTAATCGACCGAGCACCGAATTTGTTGCAAAAGCAATAAGGGCTAAGATTGTTAGCGTGATCGTTTTGAATAGTTTATGACTTTTAGTAGACACATCAATCTCCTTATAGAGACGATAAATGGGAATCACCTGTCTTATGGTTTTATTTGGATGCGAGATAGATGCTGCTTCTTACTCCCCCCAAGCTATATATTTAGGACTTTCGCTCCAAAGGTTGAAAAAGGCTCAAAGGGGATTTGTAATCCCCGTCTTTGTGAAAGAATCGCTGGATTGCAAATCCAGCTAGAGCAGGGAAGCGAAAGTCCTAATATTAAAGAAAGACATCCGAAGTTTTAGAAACTTCGGATGTCTTTCTTTGCAGAGACTTCGGTCTAAACTTTATTCATCCCGATAAGCAAAGTAAAGTCCATCACCACTGTTTTCTTTTGACTTGTATCACCCCATGCAGACTTTAGTGCTTTATCGGTGTGTATAAGAAATTCATCCCCTTCTTCTTTGATGCACTGTCTTGCCGATGACCAGGTTTGGATATAGGCAAAGAGCTGATTGAAATCCCATTTCATTTTCATTTCGATCTGGGGGGGATCTACTTTTTCAAAGGGGAATGGGACATTACGATAATGATCCCATAGGAGTTTGTTTCGCGGAGCCCAATAAGGTTTGATAGGGGTCAGGAAATTTTCTTTAATGGTTTTGTCAATCTCATCCGAGATAGAAAACCAGGCATATCCCCATGCTGTAAAAATCCCATTAGGCTTTAAAACTCGCTTCACTTCGGGAAAAAACAGATCATAATCAAACCAATGCAGTGCTTGCGCAACGCAAACTAAATCAAAATAGTTTTCATCAAAGTTTGTTTTTTCTGCCGACTGGACTGAATAACTAACCCCAGGGTTTTTAATCGCATTAGCAATTTGTTCTTCGCTAATATCGGTTGCGTAGACTTCATCAAAATGCTTCGCTAGATCAACTGCGGCTTGACCGTTCCCGCAGGCGACATCCCATGCACTTTTCTTTTCTTCGCACAGTGTAGCCAAAAACGTATATAATTTTTGCGGGTAATGCGGGCGGATTTTTGCATATAGATCTGATTTGTCGTTGAATAGTTTATGATATTCCATTAATTATTTCCAGCAGACACCCGGTTTTTATCTCCAAAATGAACCGTTTTTTATCGTGAGCATTTTTGGAAGAGGTTACATAGAGCAGACAAGAAAAAACCAAATGTCTTAATAATTATCATTTCTTATTCGTCCAATCCTGCTATCATCTCAAGATATAGTTCTTCGACCTTCTCTCTCGCCCAGGGTGTTCTTCGTAGAAATTTCAGGCTGGATTTCAGAGAAGGGTCATGATTAAAGGAGCGGATATTAATCCGCGCGCCTAATTCTTCCCAGCCATAATGGTCAACGAGTTCGGTGACGATTTGCTTGAGGGTAATCCCATGTAGGGGATTTTTAGGTTGTTTTTGGCTCATAAACGGAACTCTGCTTTTCTTCTTGATAATGCTATTTTACGCCGACCAAGCCCGATTTTGTAGAACGACCCGATATCCATCTATATCTTCGAATGTTTGTCCAATAAGATCCCAATAGTCGTTATAGGCGGTGACTAAAGTAAACCCGGCTGCTTTCATTTTCTCGCAGCATGCTGCCCAAATGGTTTTTTCGGGGATTTCGGGGATATAGAAGATCAGTAGGTTATCTTTTGTGGGGGCTTTGCCAACAGTTGCACCTTGATGATGGGTAAATTCCAAATGATAGGGGTGTTTGGGGTGCCCGATGATCGAGCCATCAAAGCCATTATGCCCTTGAAATTTTCCCAATAACTCAAAGCCTAATCCCTTGACATACATACGGGTGATTTCTGGTAAATTATCTGTAGGTCTGGCTACTCTCATAATAGCACTTTTTGGAATCATTTGCTTTCTCCAAAATGTTTTAACACTTTCAATGCTCTCAAAGTATTCCAGCGGTTGGGACCTCCGGTCTGCTCCATATCAAAATGTACTTTCCCAGCATGCTTCGCTTGCACGGGCCATTTCATATCTTTGCGGCGTTTCTTCATCAGCACATTGAGTGCATCCTGCATACGTGGATCGTAGCTTACGCCCGCAGCCTGAAAATAATCCAACGCGCGCAGAATATCATAAAACCAGCGGGAGGGATACGAGAGCATCAGGAATTTCTTGTTGATGATCTCGCCCGTGCGGTCGGACTTGAACAGTCTGTGCATAAGGATGAATTCTCTTGATGCCTTAGCAATCTTTTCGAGTTCGTCCACTCGGTAGACGTAGCCATTTTTTGTGTATTCTAAAATCCCTTCGAGGATGGAGATTGTCGTATGCAGAGAACTGTGCACAGCGCCACCTTGGTTGCTTCGGCAATTAAAGCCCCCATCAGCCATATGATGCTGGATGATGAAATCGACAACAGAGTTTAGCTCTGCCTGATCGATTTCAAAATAACAGGCGTAGTTCAGGAACATTCCGTTGATGCAAACATCACTATCTGGTCTCTGCTTAGCGGGGTTGATGCCGCCGTCTGTGATTTTATGGTTTTGGGCAATGAACTCAATCGATTCTCTGATTTTCTGGTTTGTGGGGGAGATGCCCAGATGCTTTAAATCCAGCAGCGAATAATGTGATGAGATCCACTTGACCTGATAAAAACCCCGCCCCCAATGCCCTTCTGGTTTGCGAAAGCTGAGAAATTTTGCTCCCCATCCCTCGGTTGCGATGCGCTCTTGGAGTTCAGGCTTTTCAACGCCCAACAAATCGCGATGAACTTGGTATTGGATTGAAACGTCACCTTCGAGGAGCCAAGCTATCAGTTGATCTTCAGTTAAACTATCTGGCGTTTTTTTCATAATTTTAATTTGATATTTTGCTATCCATGATTACTCAAGAACTTCGTATTTACTTTGTACAAAACCACTATCAAGGGCATGGGATTTAATGAGACGCAGTTTTTTGTCTCTATCTAATTCCCCAAAAAGCGGAATGCCGCTTCCTATCAGGATGGGTATTTGGGTAATGATCATTTTCTGGATTAAGCCAGCATTTAGAAAACCTTGAATTGTTTTCCCGCCATCAATATACAGATGCTTTGCTCCAGATTTAAGAAGCTCATCAACTAACTCGATGGGAGAGCAGGATCTTGAGGCTACAGTTTTAGATAAATTCTCAGGGATTTCAATCTTTTTACTGCTTAAAACAATGACGCGTTTTTCCCCATAGGGCCATTCTCCAAAGGAAAGCACCATCTCATAAGTATTACGTCCCATGACTAGCATATCCACAGATTCCATAAATTGATGGTATCCGAAGTCTTCTCCATTACCTTGGTTATCTCCATCACTTCCGGGGAGCCAATCAAGAGCACCATTTTCTCTGGCGATAAATCCATCAAGGCTGGTTGCGATATATACAGATGTTTTCATATTTTTTCCGTTTTTTTCGTGATGCGAGATAAATATCGCCTTTTGCACGTGTAGTGCGACATGAATGTTGTGATACGGGGCGTTTTATGAAGGCGATTATAATCTACAAGGCGAAAGCAAATAGAAATAAACTATAATTTCCCCTTTGTTTAGAGACCCGAAAGGTTTTATTAAGGTGCATCTTTTATACGACGACTTTGAAAGAAAAGGTTCTGATTTAATTATGGCGAGATTGAAACCTTTTGGGTCTTTGGCAAGAAGTAAATCTAACGCACACCTGCATCCATAACGTGATCAAGCTCAAAACGCGCGAGAATCGGTATTTCATCCCACAAAAAATATTCGTATCATTTGTATCATTCGCAAAATTCGTGATAAGAAAAGAGCCCTCATCTAAAACATTAGAGAAGTGTTGATCTTGACTATTTCCAAATCGGAGTTTTATTGTATAATTCGTAGCAGTACCTTGGTACCATCTGCTTAATTGAATAAAAAAACAAAACGAGTCTTCAGGAGGATCACTAATGTTCAAAACTGAAAACCTGTATCAGAACGACGACGCATGGGGCAAGAAAAGTTTGGGAAATTCGAATGAGACGATCAAAGGCTGGGGGTGTTTGCTAACCTCAGTAACAATGATGCTTAATGGGATTGGGTATGACGAAACCCCTTTAACTGTCAATGAAAAAATGAAAGCAAATGGCGGTTTTCAAGGGGCGTTTTTTATCCCCAGCGCGTTGCCTTATACTTATCCAAATCTGGTTTATAAAGATATGGAGCCTTGTGAATCTTTCCCTGCACCGATCTCTCGGATTGATGCGGCTGTCGCCGCCGGTAAGCCCGTGATTGTACAGGTGGACTGGAATAAGAAAGCCGGTGTGCAGACTCATTTTGTACTGATTAAAGAAAAAAAGGGAAGCGACTACATTATCTACGATCCCTATAAATATGGTGGTGATGGACCGAGCAAAGATGTTTTGCTGACCCAGCGTTATAAATATCAAGGTAAAAATTTGAAATCGGAGATTAGCGCAGTACTCTGGTTTGACGCTTATGGAATCCCACCGCAACCGCCAAAACCTAAAACACCTGTGAAAGTCCCCGCCGATTCGATCTCCGTTTTTGTTGCTGAGGACGATTTGGCATTCCGAGCAGACCCATCTGTGGGCGGCTATCTCGTTAAACGTTTGGTAGGTGAAACTGAGTTGAAGAGTCTCGAATCTGCTGCAGCAACGAAGAAGAAGCTCGGCGTGATGGGGCAGTGGCTCCATGCCCAAGACCCAGATGGGACACAGGCTTATACTGCTGCTTGGTATCTCTCCTTTAAAAAAGGTGAATCACCTCCCGGTAGTGAAGCAAGCACAACCGCTACAACTATCACGGCTACGACAACTACTTCTTCGGCAGCAAGCACGCCCAAGTCGACGAAACCTCTTCCTGCGGGCGCTCTCTCGCTTATCCCGACAGATAATATTGCTTTCCGTACCAGTACAGTTATTTCTCCAGAGACGTTAATTCGCCGAATCCCACCAACAGAGAAGGTGATTAGTTTAGAGCTGTCTGCCCAGACAATTAAGAAATTGGGCGTGATGGGGCAATGGCTAAATGTTCGCGACAATACAGGGAGTGATGGCTATGTGGCTGCGTGGTATGTGAAATACGAGAGTGGTTCAACTGCCGCAGCAGCAGAGACGACCAATGTCCTTGCCGAAGGGAGTGCCAGTACAGTAAAAACAACGGCACAGTCGGTTTCTTTCCGTAGCCAGCCCAAAATTAGCGGGGCGACTCTAATCCGTTATTTACCTGTCGGTGAAGTACTCACAATTATCGAAGCCGGTGGTGATGCGAAAATTGGCTCGAATAGTGATTGGCTCAAAGTTAAAGATTCCAGTGGGCGTGAGGGGTATGTTGCTGCCTGGTTTGTTGCCCGTTAGAGAAAAGGGGCTCATTCAGTTTTGTGTGAACCGCAATACGCAACACTGTCAAAACTTCACCCGCTTTCTTTTATAATGGAGAAATAATATGGACAATCTTACAGAAAATAAAATCCCTATCCTGAATATTGCCTGGTCACGCTACGCACAATTAGATGAAGCCGCTATAAAGCTCTCACGTCCACATTACGGCTTGCGTCGTTGGATAGCGATCCTGGGTGTTCTCGCAGCTATCTTCGCGGTCTTGACAGCAACTTACCCTGAGAAATTTCCCAACATAGGGCGTGAAATCCTCAAAGTTTTGTTGATACTTTCTCCGATTTCGGCATCGCTTCTCGCCGCGTTCTTTAATAAATTTTACGGCAGTGGTTCCTGGCTAACCATGCGGGCTGGTGCGGAAGAGATCAAAAAAGATATATATATATTCCGTACGGTCTTGAAAGACGAGCCAAAACGCCGCATCTGGCTTGAAAAAAGACTGGCTGATATTCAGCGTCAGGTTTATCGTGGTTTGGGTGGAGAAATGGCACTGGATCGTTATACAGGATCTCTTCCTCCTTACTACGATCGATCAAACCCTGAGAGTGATCCTGGCTTTAGCGATTTGGGCGGAGACGAGTATTTCTCCTATCGTCTGCAAGATCAACTTGCCTGGCATATTGGCAAGGTCAACCGTATCCAAAAGGAGCGGTCACGTTTGCAGTGGTATATTCTTATTGCGGGTGGAGCAGGTTCCTTCCTTGCGGCGATGGGTGGAGCGTTTTCTATCTGGGTTGCGGTAACTGCTTCTATCGTAGCTGCGCTCATCGGTTGGACGGAATTACGCAATCTTGAGGATACCCTCAAGAATTACAGCAAGGTGGTGATTGAGCTAATGATTCTCTACGATCATTGGCAAAACCTGGAATTAGAAGAACGCACACAGGTAGAAACTTTTAGGATGGTTAAAGCAACAGAAAGGATTCTCTGGAACCAAAATATGGAATATATCCGCTCGATGCGAGATGCTCTTTCTGATGCCGAACTTGACGAGGCAGATTTGATTGATGAGGTCTTGAAGAAATCTGTTGAATCGGATGCTCTCTTTAAGAAAAAATTACGTGATAGTCTTGTCAGCCATACAGATAAAACACTGCGCGAGGCAGAAGATACGCTGGTTGAGGCCTTTGATGTAGCACTTGGTTCAATCGCTGAAGAAGCCTCCTCCGACCTTGTACAACAGGAACTGACAGCCATGGCAGGAGCAGTATCTGAAGTTGTCGAAAATACCATTAACCGTGCATCCAAACTGCGTTCTGCTATAGACGAGATAGCATCAGACTACAAAGATGTTGAATTCAATGCCGAGACCCCTGCTGCTGAACTCCATGAAATGATGCAGCGTTTCCCCAAAACAGGTGAAGTGAAAGGATAAGAGAGACGAAAAGAAGAAGAATAGCTAGAAAGATAGCTAAAAGAAAAGAGACCGAATTTCAAAAACTCGGTCTCTTTTTTATTCATCAACGAGAGCCATTACTGAGCCAACTTTATCTTTGGGATAGGGCCAAACTTCACCCTCCACCCCGAGGGCGAGATAAAAATCTCCCGCACGGACTGAAACCATCCCTTCCAGTGTTTCGACGACAACTTCTTGGTCAGCATTTTCATTGACTGCATCCACAAGTGGGACTAAATAAGTCAATGCTTGTTTTACACAAAAGCCAGGGCGGGTGAGCATATAGGTTTTTTCGAAGATTCCCGCTTCTACAGGCCAGCGATCTCCGGGAGGGGTATCAAGTTCACTCACAAGATAATCTCCCGCGTTTGCGGTCAGAAACTCTCCCCACGGTGTAGCAATTTCAATATCCTGTGGTGTATCGGGCGCAGGCAAAAATCGCTCTACTTGTCGCTCAACTGTACTGCGATAAGCTTGAAAATTTAGTGTTTTTATAATCGGGTCTTCTGAAGTAATTAGCACGGTATTGCTCATTTTTGATCCTCTCAAGTACATCTATTTTAACATAAAGAGCGTAAAAAAATCTTTTTATTATGATACTGAAAGGGGATTTAAAAGGTTGTCATTAAGATTGCAACCTGACCTACGTTGAACTACTGGATGAAATTCTGCACCATGCTATGAAGAGGGTGAAGTAATTCGAAACGTTCCCCTTTCAATTTGCTTCCGAAGAAGTAGGTGAGAGGGGTAGTTGAGATTTTCATTAATGCAAGAATATTGACAAGATAAAATGCTGATAAAAGGTTAACACATGAAATCAAAATGCAGGGTATAATCGCACAGCTTGATTAACAGAAGTTCTAACACAAGAGTAAGATTTTGATTTGGAACCCATGCTTGACCTAGCGACATACTAATTTATGAAAGGAGTTTCAAATCATGTCTGAAAAAGAACAAGGTACAGTTAAATGGTTCAATGGTAGCAAAGGCTACGGTTTTATCGAACGTGCTTCAGGTGGCGATGTTTTCGTCCACTTCAATGCTATCGTTGGCGATGGCTACAAAAATCTGGAAGAAGGACAACGCGTAGAGTTTTCTGTCACGCAAGGTGAAAAAGGCCTGCAAGCAGAAGATGTTGTTGTGCTCTAAAACGATTAAGAATAAAACCTGAAAAAGCGAGACAGCGAAAGAGCTGTCTCGCTTTTTTTTGTTAAATTTTTTAATTACCTGACCTATTTCTGGTTATTATGTTTTTAGAATAAATTTGTCAGACAACTTATTGACATCCTCCCCAAAATTTGCTAAACTATAGGAAGTTGTCTGACAACTTAAGTTACCTCGACTAAATATAAAAAAGGACTAGACTCCATGTCCACCCTTCTCGTAAAAAACGCTACAATATTAGTTACGATGGACGACCATCAACGTGAAATCGCGTCTGGTGGTCTTTTTATTCGTGACGGGTTTATAGAGCAAGTTGGCACCACCGCAGAACTCCCCAAAACAGCCGATGAAGTGCTTGATTTAAAGGGACATATCCTCTTACCGGGATTAGTCAACACCCATCATCATTTTTACCAAACCCTTACGCGCGTTGTCCCCCCCGCACAAGATGCCAATCTCTTTAATTGGCTCAAAACCCTCTATCCAATTTGGGCGCGACTGACGCCCGAAGATATTTACACATCCACCCAAACAGCCTTAGCAGAACTCGCCTTTTCAGGATGCACAACTGCCTCTGACCATCTCTACCTCTTTCCAAACGGTAGCAAGCTGGATGACGAGATTGACGCCGCAAAAGAAATCGGGATGCGTCTCCATGCCTCCCGCGGCTCGATGAGTCTCAGCGAAAAAGATGGCGGGCTTCCCCCCGATTCGGTTGTAGATACAGAAGAAGCTATTCTAAAAGATTCCCAACGTCTCATTGAGCGTTATCATGATGCCAAAGCTGGCTCAATGACACAAATCGTGCTTGCGCCTTGCTCCCCTTTTAGCGTTACATCTGAGCTAATGAAGCAATCGGCAAATTTAGCAAGAGAATATGGGGTGCAACTCCATACCCATCTCGCCGAAACCGAAGATGAAGAACAATTCTGCCTTGATATGTTCGGGCATCGTCCCGTTGACTATATGAAGGAAGTCGGCTGGATAGATGGTGATGTTTGGTTCGCCCACTCAGTTTACGTCAATGAAGATGAAATTGACCTATATGCTAAACATAATTGTGGCATAGCTCACTGTCCCACATCCAATATGCGACTTGCCTCCGGTATCGCCCCCATCAAAGAAATGCTCGCCGCTGGCGTGGACGTTGGCATCGGCGTGGATGGTTCTGCCTCCAACGACGGCTCACATCTGCTCGGCGAAGCACGGCAGGCGATGTTGGTGGCTCGTGTCAAAGAAGGCATTACTGGATATTCACTCTCCAGTGATAATCGCAAATTAATGACTGCACGCGATGCCCTGCATCTCGCCACACGTGGCGGCGCAAATGTTTTAGGCCGTCCTGACATCGGCTCTCTCGAAGTTGGTAAAGTCGCCGATTTCTTCGCGATTAAATTAAACACCCTTGATTACGCAGGCGCATTGCACGATCCAGTTGCCGCAACCATTTTTGCTCACCCGGTCAAATCGGCCTACACGGTTGTAAACGGCAAATTTGTTGTTAAAGAGGGGCAATTGGTCAATGTGGATGAAGCAAAATTAATCGAAAAACATAATAAAGCTGCAACAAAACTCTTAGCGGGCTGAAAGTTCTAACCTTCGAAGATTCAAACCTTAGACTTTAAACTTACAACTTAAAAAACTATGACATCATCTCTCCCCCTCACTAAAAAGCTCGTCAACGTCGCCATGGGGCGCGAAACTGCCGACATCGTTATTCGTAACGGTGTTTGGGTTAGCGTCCAATCTGGCGAATTCATCCCCAATACCGACATCGCCATCGTAGATGGGCATATTGCCTTCGTTGGCAAAGATGCCTCGCATACAGTATCGAAAGATACCATCGTCATTGATGCGGGTGGCAAATACCTGGTCCCCGGTCTGCTCGATGGGCATATGCATGTTGAGTCTGGGATGGTGACAGTCACCGAGTTTGTGCGCGCTGTTGCCAAACGCGGCACGACAGGTATGTTTATTGACCCGCATGAAATCGCGAATGTTTTTGGGCTCAAGGGCGTCAAGCTGATGGTTGATGAAGCTGCTAAACAGCCCATCCATGTTTGGGTACAGATGCCTTCTTGTGTCCCTTCCGCACCAGGATTTGAAACCCCGGGTGCAGAAATTACACCCGATGACGTTGCTGAAGCGATGACATGGGATGGCATTATCGGTCTCGGTGAAGTGATGGATTTCCCTGGTGTTTTCAACGCCAGCGAGAAGATGATGGCAGAAATTGCCGCCGCTCGTGATGCTGGCAAAGTAATTGGCGGGCATTATCCTAATCTCGATATAGGTAGGGATTTTCACGGTTATGCCGCTGCCGGTATTGAAGATGATCACGAAGGCACGCGCCCCGAAGATGCTATTGCCCGTGTTCGTCAGGGCATGAAAGCCATGCTTCGTTATGGCTCTGGCTGGCTGGATGTGGAAACTCAAGTGGATGCGATTCTCAAACATAAATTGGACCCGCGCCGCTTCTTGCTTTGTACGGATGATTCACATGTAGGCACTCTCGCAAATGATGGACATATGGATAGAGTGCTGCGCCACGCTCTTGACGTGGGCTTGCCTCCGTTAACTGCGATTCAGATGATGACAATTAACACCGCAGAGCATTTCGGTTTATCCCGTGAAATCGGGATGATCGCCCCCGGTCGTTGGGCAGATATACTTTTAGTCGATGACTTGAACGATTTTCATCCTGATATGGTCATCGCCAAAGGAAAAGTTATCGCAGAAAATGGTGAGTTGACGATAGAAATGCCACAGATCGAGTATCCAGCTTGGGCACGGGATTCTATCCACTTGGCTCACCCGCTTGGGGCGCAGGATTTTGTTTTGGAAACGGAAGCAAGTTCGGGCAAGAGCGTTACAGCGAACGTCATAGGTGTTATCGAAAATCAGGCTCCGACAAAACATCTTAAGATAAAAATCCAGCCGAAAGATGGAGAAATCCAAGTAGATATTGAACGAGATATTGCAAAATTGGCTGTTGTAGAACGTCATAAATCCACGGGTAGAGTGAATGTCTCTCTGGTTAGCGGATTTGGTTTCACTGAAAAATGCGGTATTGCATCTACTTTTTCGCATGATAGTCATAATATCATCGTGACAGGAACGAGCGAAGAAGATATGGCGATTGCGGTGAATAAACTTACTGAGGTTGGTGGGGGGCAGGTGGTTGTGAAAGATGGCGAAGTGATTGGGCAAGTTGAGTTAGAGATTGCTGGGCTGATGTCTACAGAAGAGGCTTCGATTGTGTCAGAAAAGGCAACTTCTGTTTTGAATGGTTTTAAGGCTTGCGGTTGTACGCTGAATAATCCCAATATGCAGTTTTCTTTACTTTCTTTGGTCGTTATCCCTGAGCTAAGAATTTCAGATTTAGGCTTGGTTGATGTGACAAAGTTTGAGTTTGTGCCAGTTATAGAATAGATGTGCACTGCATTTGAAAAATGCGTTGCACATCGGGTCTAGCAAAATGAGCGATTTTTAGAGACTTAAACTGCAACGCATCTGCTAGATGCAATGCAGTTCTAAGAGGAATTATTATGGTTTTATCAACACCTTTTCAACAATTACAAAGCAATTTAGGCGAGGTTATTTCTTCTGTTTCGGCAGGAGAGCGTTTACCTTCTGAACCAAAATTGGCAAAACAATTAGGTGTTTCGCGCGCAACATTGCGCGAAGCAATGCGAACATTTGAGACCCAGGGATTGATCCGTCGTCGGCAGGGTGCGGGTACTTTTGTGGTTGGTCAGGCCCCGGTATTGGAAAGCGGGCTTGAAGTTTTAGAAAGTATTCAGACAATGGCAACCCGCATGGGCTTGAGTGTAGCGGTAAAAAACCTAATGATTGAGACGGTTCCTGCTACTGAGAAGCAAGCCAAGAAATTGGGCGTTCCGCTGAAAACATCCCTCACACGAGTTGCTCGTGTGATTTGCACAAGTAATCGTGCAGCAGCGTATCTGGTTGACATCTTGCCTGATGAATTTCTTTCTGTGAATGAATTTCCTCAGGATTTTAAAGGATCTGTACTTGATTTTATGCTCGGGCGCGGAGATTTACCAACAGTGGCAAAGATTGGAGTAAATGCAAGCAGTGCTTCATCTTCTGTGGCAAAAGCACTTGAAATTCAACGTGGCGATGTTTTGTTGCGCTTGAGTTCACGCATTTATCTTGATTCAGATAAAGTCGTTGATTATAGTTTGGGCTATTTTTTGCCTGGTTATTTCAACTTTCACATTTTAGGGCAAGTACAATCGTAAAATTCGATCGATTAAATTATAAAAAAGAGGAGTTTTGAACAAGATGAAATTATCAAAAGAAGAAGCAATTCAGGAAATCAAAAAACGTGTCGATGCAGCGCAAGACGACATCATCCAATTCCTGCGGGATATTGTTGCCATTCCCAGCATGAATGGTGAGCTAAAAGAAGTTGGCGAGCGTATTGCGGCAGAGATGAACAAATTAGGTTTTGACGAAGTCCGCTTCGATAAAATGGGCAATATCATGGGGCGTATTGGTGATGGTGAAAAAGTTATCGTCTACGATTCTCATATTGATACAGTTGGCATTGGCGACAGAGATAATTGGGAATGGGATCCATTTATCGGGAAGGTTGAAGATGGTATTCTTTTTGCACGTGGTGCAGTAGATGAAAAAGGATCGACCCCCGGTATGATATATGGATTAAGCTTCGCTCGTGATTTGGGCTTGCTCGATGGGATAACAGCTTGGTACTTCGGCAATATGGAAGAATGGTGTGATGGCATTGCCCCGAACACCTTCGTGGAAGTAGACCCTGGCATCCGTCCTGACTTTGTTGTTATTGGCGAACCGACCAAAATGCAAGTCTATCGCGGTCATAAAGGTCGTATCGAATTAAAGATCACCGCTTCTGGACGCTCAGCCCATGCAGCAACCCATTATTTAGGCGATAATGCTGTCTATAAGATGATGGCAGTTATCACGCAAATTCGTGAGTTAGACCGCCGCCTTCGTCTTGGCTTAGGCTCTCACCCTTTGCAAGGTAACCCCACTGTTGCCGTAACAGACCTTAAAGTGACAACGGCTTCGCTTAATGCTGTTCCTAATGAATTTTCAATTTATCTTGACCGTCGTATCACTTCAAATGAACCTCACGATGATGTGATTGCGCAGATCAAAGGTTTGATTCCTGATTATCTACAAGATGAGATCAAGATAGAAGAGCTCTTTTATGATGAACCATCCTACACAGGATTCAAATTCCCTGTATCGAAGTATTACCCCGCCTGGTTGCAGGCAGATGACCACCCCATGACCCAAGCAGGGCAAAACACAATCAAAGCCCTTTGGGGTGAAGAACGTGAGTTAGATACTTGGGATTTTTCAACCAATGGCACTTATTGGGCTGGTAAGGCAGGAATCCCTGCTATTGGTTTTGGTCCTGGCGATGAAAAATTTGCACACAGAGGTATGGAACAAGTGCCATTGAAAGAAGTTGTAGAAGCTACAGAGTTTTATGCTTTATTCCCCCAAATTTTATCTGAAAAGATGCTGGAGAAATAAAGGTCAGTTTCAAGACAATCCAATTTTATTTTTGAACTTTAGGAGGTTCAACATGCGTAGTTTTGCAGGTCGTGACATTTTGTCACTCAAAGAATTCGAACGAAATGAGTTTTACCGTGTATTTGAAGTAGCCGAAGAATTGGAGCCTATTGCTCGCAATCGTCAGAATATTGATCTTTTATCTGACAAAACTTTGGTAACCGCTTTCTATCAACCTTCCACTCGCACCCGCTTGGCACATGAATCTGCCATGCACCGCTTGGGTGGTCATGTCACAGGTTTCTCTGATGCAAAAATGACCCGTGCTGGCGATTTCTATCTGGAATCGATCAAAGATACCTTCAAGATGTTGGAATATTACGGCGATATGATTGTAACGCGCCACTTCCAGCAAGGTGCTCCACATGAAGCAGCAAAATGGGCATCTGTACCTATTATCAACGGTGGTGACGGCTGGGGCGAACATCCCACTCAGGTTTTGACCGATCTTTATACAGTGCTACGCTCAAAAGGTACTCTTGACGGTTTACGCTGGGTTGCTGTTGGTGATATGCGAATGCGCACTATGCATTCACTTGGCTATGCTTTGACCCAATTCGATTGCCCGATTACTTTCGTAGCCCCTCCCGGCATGGAAATGCCCGAAGAATACGAAAAAGACTTCGATGCAATGGCTTTAAATTATAGCTATGCCGAACACGTTGGTGATGTCATCGCTGATGCCGATGTGATTCTCGTAGAGCCAACCGTTCAGCCTGATTACACCAAATCACGCGATGAGCGTTCTGGTGAACTCCCCACCACGCCTGATAATTATAAAATCACCCGTGACCTTCTCGTCAACAAAGCCAAATCAGATGCAATCTTGCTCCACTCCCTGCCCCGCATGGATGAAATCCCATCCGATGTGGATATTACCCGCTGGTCACGTTATTGGCAGGAAGCATTCAACGGTGTTGTAATGCGCATGGCATTGCTCGCATTGATTTCTGGGAAGATGGAATAAATTTCCACCGATATTTAATTGGATAAAAAAACCGCGACGCGCGTGACCCAAACTTGCGTGCCTCTGGTCAACATTGTCGCTGGCGTAGATATTTTTCTGCTTACGCCAAGAAGATGCTTGGTCACGGCACTCAAGCCAAAATCACGCTCGTCGCGGAGCTGTCCAAATTCGTAACGCGAGATTTATCTCGCACTTGAAAACAAAAGCGAGATAAATCTCGCGTTACAAATAATCAAATAAGGAGTAATCAAATGCAATCAGATTTACGAGGCAGAGACCTCATTGGCGATCTCGACTTCACCAAAGAAGAAGTCGAAACTATTTTAGATGTAGCTTGGGATTTGAAGAAAAAACGTGCATTGGGAGAATCTCACGCCTATTTGCGCGATAAAACTTTAGCAATGCTTTTCTTCTTCTCCAGTACACGCACCCGTGGCTCATTTGAGTCTGGAATGGCACAATTGGGCGGTCATGCCGCTTTTATCGAAAGCCGCACCACCCAAATCTCACACGGCGATACAGAAACTGAAATGGGCGAGATTTTTGGCCGCTATTTCGATGGCATTGCCATCCGCCACGTGGACTGGGGCATCGGCAATCGTTATTTGAACTTGGTCGCTAGCGCATCCCGCGTCCCTGTATTGAATATGCAATGCGAAATTTATCACCCACACCAATGTTTGGCAGATATTATGACCATCATCGAGAAGAAAGGTCGTAACCTGAAACGCAAGAAAATGGTCGTTTCTTGGGCGTATGCTTCTTCTTATCTGAAACCGATTTCCGTCCCGCAATCGCTTATTTTACAAATGCCGCGTTTCGGTCTGGATGTAGTTCTCGCACATCCGCCTGAGTTCAAATTGATGCCTGAGATCATGGAGCAAGCCAAAGAACAAGCTCGTCTCGCTGGTGCTGGTTTTGAAGTCACCGATGATATGGAAGCCGCCTTCAAAGACGCAGACATCGTCTATGCAAAATCCTGGGGTCCTCTATTGACCACCCAAGATCCCGACGAAGGCAAAGCCATCCAAGATAAATACTCGCATTGGATTACCGACCAACGCAAAATGGATTTGGCAAAACCGGATGCCATTTATATGCACCCCCTCCCCGCTGACCGTGATGTAGAAGTCACCAGCGAAGTGATGGATGGACCGAATTCAGTCGTCTTTGATCAAGCCGAAAACCGCATGCACGCACAAAAAGCGGTTATGGCATTGACAATGAGATAGATGTGATTCATGAAGCGTGAAATGTAATTCGTAAAAACACGCTTCACGTTTTACTTGAAGAGGAAAATATGACAGAAAAAAAAGTAGCCGTCCTCGCTGTAGGCGGGAACGCGCTAATTGTAGATAAAACGAAAAAATCAATCCCCGACCAATTTGACGCTGTCAAAGAGACGATGAGCCATATTGCCGGGATGATTGAAGATGGCTGGGATGTCGTCATCACGCATGGTAACGGCCCTCAAGTTGGCTTCATTTTACGCCGCTCAGAGTTGTCTCTTGACGAACTGCACCCTGTGCCGATGGATTACGCTGGTGCAGATACACAAGGCGCAATTGGTTATATGGCGCAAAAAGCCCTTCGTAATGAATTCAAAAAACGCGGCATTGATAAAACAGCCCTCACCGTTGTCACGCAAGTCCAAGTTGACGCTGCTGACCCCGCTTTCCAGAAGCCTGCCAAACCCGTTGGTTCCTTCCTTGATGAAGCCACAGCCAAAGAACGCATGGCATTAGGACAAAACTTCGTTGAAGATGCTGGTCGTGGCTGGCGCAGAGTTGTCCCCTCCCCATTGCCCATGAATATCGTCGAAGTAGATGCCATCAAAAAGCTGATTGAGGGCGGATTCTCCGTTATCGCGGTTGGCGGTGGCGGGATCCCCGTTATAGAGAAAGAAAACGGCAATTTGCGCGGCGTAGAAGCTGTGATTGATAAAGATTTTGCCTCTGGCTTACTTGCCAACAACATCAACGCCGATTTGCTCATCATCTCTACCGCAGTCGAAAAAATTGCCATCAACTTTGGCAAGGATAACCAAGAATGGCTCGATGAAATGACCGTAGCTGAAGCTGAGAAATACATCGAAGAAGGTCATTTTGCCCCCGGCAGTATGCTCCCCAAAGTTCAGGCAATTGTCAAATTCCTGAAAGAAGGTGGCAAAAAAGCCCTCGTGACAGATCCACCAAATATCCAACGTGCCCTCAATGGTGAAACGGGTACTTGGATCGTTCCCTAATTAACCTTGTAGTAGGGGCGGGTCTCAGACCCGCCCCTATGCATATATGAAACGTATTCTCGCTTTCATCTCCTCTCCTCTCCTCATCCTCGCTGCTATCACCGCCCTCGCCTACGGCATCCTCGCGCCCCAGCTTGGCTTCTACTGGGACGACCTCCCTATAGGATGGATTCGCTACGAACTCGGTCAAGAAGCCCTCACCCAATACTTCTCCACAAACCGTCCCGCATGGGGAATATGGTACGGCATCCTCACAAAACTTATCCCCTACAAACCCCTTTATTGGCAAATATTCGCCCTCTTTTGGCGTTGGCTCACTGCCATCCTTTTTTTTGGCATTCTCCGTCAACTTTTCCCCGCTCGTAAAAATCTTGCCCTCGCCTCAGCTCTCCTTTTTCTCCTCTACACCGGCTTCAACCAGCAATTCGTCTCCTTTGTTTACGGCTATCATTTCACCACTTATTCGCTTTTTCTTTTTTCACTTCTTGCCATGTTATGGGGAATCAAAAAATCGCACTTCATCTATTTAGGATTAATCGCATCAGCCTTAAATCTCATTATGGGAGAATATTTTTTTGCTTTGGATTTGATTCGTCCCCTGTTGCTTTGGATTGCCTTTAATCATATTGCTGATTCCAAACAACGGATTTCGCGCGTGTTTTCAACTTGGTTGCCCTACTTCGGCGTTTTCTCCCTTATGGTGCTTGGGCGTGCCTTCATCTTCAACAATCAGATTTACGAATACAGCCTCCTCGCTGAACTAAAAACTGCACCCCTTCTTACCATCTGGGCATTAATCAAAACCATCTTCTTTAGCCTGTGGACAACGCTCATCGCCGCGTGGGGGCAAGCCTTTGTACTCCCAGATTTTGAGTTACAGGGTAAAGTGACAATTACGATTTATCTTGCTATTATTTTTATTTCTTTTGGGATGGTGTTGTTTGCGCTTTATAAAAAAAATAATATCATTGCTTCAGAGCAGAAACTGCCTCACAATGACGCACTATTTCTCATTGCTTTGGGCATCTTCTCTGCTCTCTTTGCAGGAATCCCATTTTGGCTAATTGACTTGCCGGTGTCCCTTGGTTTCCCTGCAAATCGATCAACTTTACCTTTTATATTAGGCAGTGTTTTCGTTTTAGCTGGTGTCGTTTCGCTTATTCCGCATAAAAATCTGCGCATAGCCTTTTTTGCCATTTTAATAGCCTTCTCTGCTGGCAGGCAATTTTTATGGGCAGATGAATTTAGACGAGATTGGACAGTCCAAAGAAATCTCTTTTGGCAAATGTCTTGGCGCATCCCCGATTTAGAAGCAAATACAACTGTTTTGCTCAACGAAGGTGCGCTCAAATTTTATGCTGATAACTCACTGAGTGCACCTCTCAATTGGATTTACGCACCAGATGCGACTGCTGAAAATATCCCCTTTATGTTATTTTATCCACGCACCCGCTTTGGTGTGGGTGGGAAAAAGCTGGCAGAAAATATGCCCTTAAAGCATGATTTTATTGCTGGAGAGTTTAACGGAAACACATCTCAGATGCTTTTAATTAACTTCTCTCCACCAGGATGTTTGCATATTATTGACCCTGAAATTGATTCTGAAAACAAATTTATCTCCGATTTTCTGCTACGAGATGCCGCTCCCTTTTCTCGCCCAGAGTTGATTTTAGAGCACGACTTGTCGGAGTCAGTTTTACCTGAAATTTATTCACCAGAACCCAAGCATGGATGGTGCTATTATTTTCAACAGGCAAGTTTAGCCCGTCAACGTGGGGATTGGGAGCGGGTGGTGAAGTTAAGTGAGAAAGCCTTCTCTTCTGGTGATCACCCCAATGACCCAACGGAGAATTTTGTCTTTATAGAAGCTTACGCCCACACCAATGCTTGGGGAAACGCCGAGCAACTATCCACACGTGCGAAGCAGGTTTCTCCATCCTATATGAAACCTTTACTTTGCCCACTTTGGGAGCGTATAGATGCAGAGACATCTGATAGTTCAGAAAAGGAAGAGACGCTATTTCGTGTAACACAAGAATTAGGATGTAAATCATAGTTATTTATCCTTTTTATCCTTTATAATACCCTTAGTTTTAGAAGGAGGTAGCCTTATAAGAACAGTTACGTATAATGCTTATCAAAATATTGATTAGAATTTTAAACCTATTTGAAGGAGAAGAAATGAATAAGAAAGTTTTGTGGTTCCTTAGTGTTTTAATAATTGCTTCATTCGTACTTGCTGCTTGTGGTGGCGGTGCTGAAGCCCCCGCAGCCGAAGAAGCTCCCGCTGCTGAAGAAGCCCCTGCCGAAGAGGCTCCTGCAGAAGAAGCTCCCGCTGCTGCAGAAGGTGCTTACCAGATTCCGACCGTTGAAGATGGCAAATATAATGTTGCTTTCGTCTATGTTGGACCCCACGATGATGGTGGCTGGACACAAGCTCATGATGTTGGCAGAATGTGGGTAGAAGAAAATGTAGCAGATGTTCACACTGCTTATGTTGAGATCGTTGCTGAAGGTGCTGATGCCGAACAGGTTATCCGTTCCTTGGCTCGAGATGGTTTTGATGTAATTTTCACCACTTCCTTCGGTTATATGGATGCTTCCGAAATCGTTGCTGATGAGTTCCCTGATGTCGATATTGTCCATATCAGTGGTTTCAAATCGAATACCGCTAATTTTGGTAACTTGATGGGCGCAATGGAAGATATGAAGTACTTAGCTGGTATGTTGGCTGGCTCTCGCGCAAAAATGGATGGCGGCGACAAACTTGGTTATATTGCTACTTTCCCCATTCCTGAAGAACTTCGCTTAGGGAATGCTTTTGCGCTTGGTGCAGCAGAAACCTGCCCCGACTGTACGATTGATGTTCGCTGGATCTTCACTTGGCATGATCCAATCCTTGAAAAAGAAGCTGCTTCTTCCCTCTTTGATGCTGGCGCAAGTGTTGTCATGACTGGTGCTGATACTCCCGCACCTGCCGAAGTTGCTCCTGAAGGTAAATGGGGCATCACTTATGACTATAGCGGCAACTGTGTTGTAGATGCCTGCCTTACTTCCATGTATTGGAATTGGGGCCCTGTCTATGGCGATATTGTTGAAAAATCCCGTGCTGGCGAATGGGTCGGCGGTTGGGAATACTTCGATGCTGATGCTGGCGCGATGGGCTTACTCGGCTTCATGGAAGGCGAAACGATGCAACCTGGCGTTGTTGATCTTCCTGCCGAAGATTTGGCTCTGATCGAAGATACTATGGCTGCTATGTTGGCTGGCGAGTTCACTCGTTTTGACGTCTTCAAAGGACCGATCACCGATAATCAAGGGAATGTTATCCTTGAAGATGGTGTTAGCCTCGAGCAAGTTGACCTTGACGGATTTGCTCAATTTGGTAGCGATTGCGAAATTTGTATGTACTGGTGGAACGAGAATATCACTGCTGAACTTCCTTCGCTTGACTAAGTTTGTGTAAGAATAATGAGAGGCGACCCTAGTGGTCGCCTCTTCTTTTAGCACTTTAAGCTCTTATTTTCTCTCATGGTATGATTCAGCTATTATTAATTTATAAAATTAGTTTCCACAGGAGCCTCGCCTATGACTTCATCTCCTCCCTCACATGCAGTAGAAATGAAAGATATTGTCATCCGCTTTCCGGGTGTGTTGGCAAATGACCGCGTTAATCTCACTTTGAAGCACGGTGAAATCCATGCTTTATTGGGCGAGAATGGCGCAGGAAAAAGCACGCTCATGAGCGCGTTAGCGGGGCTTTATAAACCCTCTTCAGGGACAATGCGCGTGCATGGTGAATTGGTCGATTTTAACTCGCCTAAAGATGCCATTGCAAAAGGGATTGGGATGGTCTATCAGCACTTTATGCTGGTCCCCACCCAAACCGTGACAGAGAATATTTTGCTCGGCTTGAATGAACCAAAATTCTTCATGGATTTACCCAAATACGATCAAAAAATTCGTGATTTGCAAGATCAATTTGGTTTAAGGGTTGATCCCACCATGAAAGTTTGGCAATTATCTGTAGGTGAGCAACAGCGCGTGGAAATTTTGAAAACGCTCTATCGCGGTGCTGATGTTCTTATTATGGATGAGCCAACGGCTGTGCTTGCACCGCAGGAAATTGATGAATTGATGAATACGATGCGCTCCATGACGAAGCAGGGCAAATCTATCATTTTTATCAGCCACAAATTGAATGAAGTCACCGCTGTTGCCGACCGCCTGACGGTTTTGCGTAAAGGCGTTGCCACAGCAGAGGGGATGGATATTGAAGGGTTGACTGGTGAGAAATTAGCAGAATTAATGGTGGGGCGCAAAGTCATTTTCCGCGTAGAGAAAAAAGAACAAGAACCCGGTGATGTTGTTCTTGATTTGCGTGAAATTAGTGCGCAAAATAATAAGGGTGTGCGTGCATTAAATAAGCTTTCGCTTAAAGTGCATCAGGGTGAGATTTTGGGCATTGCCGGAGTCGCGGGCAACGGTCAAAGTGAATTGGCAGAAGTAATAACCGGGATGCGCGGCTGTGAGGGCAGTATCCTGATCAATGGAGAAGATGTCGCTAACACGGAACCAAGTGCAGCTATCGCACGAGGCGTGGCTCACATCCCAGAAGACAGGACGGGCGTTGGTTCTGCCCCCAATATGACCATCACTGAAAATACGATCATGAAAAACTATCGTGATCAACCAATTGGGAATAAGTGGAGCATCAATTTTACTGAGGCACGCGATCATGCGCGTGGTTTGAAAGATGCTTACGATATTCTTGCCCCAAACGTGCGCACAATGGCTCGCAAACTTTCGGGGGGGAATTTGCAGAAAGTGATTTTGGCGCGTGAAATTACGACAAACCCCAAGTTGATGGTGGCGATGCAGCCAACACGTGGCTTGGATGTGGGCGCAATCGAATCCATTCAGCGTTTGCTTCTTGAGCAACGCGAAGCAGGAACGGCGATTTTGCTCATCTCAGAAGAGTTAGAAGAGTTGCTCACCCTCAGTGATCGGATTGCCGTTTTGCATGAAGGCAAAGTAATGGGCATTATGGATGCTGAAAACGCAGATGTGAAAGAAATTGGTCTGATGATGACTGGTACCAAAAGGAGTGACGCATGAATCTTCCCTATACCGTAATTTTTGAAAAACGCACTGAAGATTATCCAAAATGGCTCCCTGCGGTCACTTCGCTGGCTTCTGTGATTGTCGCATTCATTATCAGCGGCATTGTCCTAAAAATGATTGGCGGCGACCCAATACTTGTGCTCAAATTTTTCTTCTCCGCTACTTTTGGCTCTTGGGCAGTTTTTTCAGACACAATGGTTAAAGCAACACCGCTTATCATGGTTGGCTTGGCTTGTGCAGTGGCCTTCAAAATGAAACTCTGGAATATCGGCGCAGAAGGGCAATTTTATATGGGCGCGTTTTTCTCCAGCCTTGTTGTCCTTATTCCAATGGTCAACTTGGAAACCACGCCAAAATTTATTGTCATCGCTTTGATGGTAATTATGGGTATGATCGGTGGTGCAATTTGGGGCTTTATCCCCGGCTACCTCAAAGCCAAATATCAGGTCAATGAAATTATCATCACACTCATGCTCAACTATGTGGCTCTCTACTGGAATAACTTTTGGATTTTTGATAAATGGAGTGATGCCGGTTTTCAGATGACGCCCCAATTTGAAAAAGTAGCTTGGTTACCCCGTCTTTCAGATTTAGCCAAAGAATATAAAGCCTTTTCAGGAATCACCCTTCATTTGGGCGTGGTTTTCGGCATCATTGCCGCCATTATCATTTGGTGGATTCTTGAACGCAGTCATTGGGGCTATGAAATCAAACTCATTGGCGATAATCCCCAAGCGGCGCGTTATGCGGGTCTCAATATTACTAAAAACCTTGTTCTTGTGATGATGCTCTCAGGCGCACTCGCAGGCTTGGCGGGCATGTCAGAAATCAGCGGCGTTGTCCATCGTTTACAAGAGAAAATTTCTCCCGGGTATGGCTTTACAGGCATCATTGTGGCATGGCTGGCGAAACTCAATCCCTTCGCCGTCATCATCGTTTCTATTCTTTTTGGCGCACTCATTATCGCGGGTCGTCAAATTCAGCCTTCAGGTATTGCCAATCTTCTGCAAGGCATCATCCTTTTTATGGTTATCAGTAGCGATGTCTTACTCCGCTACAAAATTCGCATCATTCGCTTAGAGCAGGAGGCATAATGAACTTAGAAATTATTCTACACGCAGGTCTGGCCACTGGCACGATCCTACTCTTTGCTGCAATCGGTGAAATATTCTCAGAACGCGCGGGCATACTCAATCTTGGCGTCGAAGGCATGATGCTTCTCGGCGCAATGGCGGGATTCAGCACATCGCTGGCGACTGGTAACGCATGGGTTGGTCTCATCGTTGCCATGCTTGCAGGAGGGATTTTGAGCCTCGCACATGGTTTGGTAACGATTCACCTCCAGGCAGATCAGGTCGTTAGCGGACTCTCTCTGACCTTTCTTGGTACTGGGCTTGCTCTCGTTTTAGGAGAGGGTCTTACAGGTCAACATCCACCGACAATCCCCATCGTAGATATCCCTCTGCTCTCCCAAATCCCCTTCCTCGGGAAAGTTTTCTTCTCCGAACATAGCTTGTTGGTTTATGTGGGCTATATTTTTGCCCCGCTAACAGCCTACTACATCTACAAAACCCGACCTGGGATGCACCTTCGCGCCGTTGGTGAAAAACCATCTGCCGCAGATACGCTTGGCATCAGTGTTTACGGCGTACGCTACTTCTACACCTTCGTCGGCGGGATGCTGGCAGGGCTGGCTGGCGCAACAATTAGCCTTGCTATTACGCCCGGCTGGTACTCCACCCAAACCACATCCGGGCAGGGATGGATAGCTGTAGGCTTGGTCATCTTTGCCCAATGGAATCCGATGCGCGCAGCATTTGGTGGTTATCTCTTCGGCATGCTCCGCAGATTTATCCTCGATTTGCAAGGTCCCGCCGTACTCTTTGGGATAGCAAATCCGCTCTATGTCAATTCAAATTATGGCTTCTTCCTTCAGATGATGCCTTTCGTCCTGACCATTGTCGCCCTCATCTGGGGCTCTCGCGCCGCCACCAAAAAGCGACTCGGTGCCCCCGCCGCCCTCGGCGTGCCCTATATTCGTGGGGAGCGAGGCTTGTAGCTACGGGTTAGATTCTAGAATTAAAAAACTCCGGGATTTTCAAAATCTCGGAGTTTTTTAATTTAAAAAATTTAAACCCTTTTGAAAATGGGGACTTGTGCATTTAAAGAATATGACAAAAATCGTACCTATTAAGATATTTTTTTGTTACACTAACAACAAGAATATGGTTGGATGAGTTTATGCTTGAGATGTAGAGGGAGTTTTGTTATGAAAAAAAGAAAGCAGATAATTTTTGTTCTTTTTCTATCAGTATCTTTGTTATTTCCGTCAAATACGGTTTTTAGCCAAGGCGGCGATGATGAATTTGTTGCTGGTATGATATCTTGTTATTTTAATTGGGGAATAGGTCTTGCTGAGGCTTTAGACGGAAAAGACGATATAGATACCTTACGAAATATTCGAGATTCATATCAGCTCAGCTTTGACGCTATGGTTACTATGTGGGAAAACGGACAAAATAATGGCTCTGCCGACATTGCCAAGGTGATTCGCGGTGGTTTTATGAAATACTTAAATAAAAGCGTGGAGTTAGCCGAGGAGAGGGAAGGACAAGCAAACTCTAGCGTGCCCCCTGTCGTCTCCACAGTTCTTAGAGATGGGGCTGATTCTGTGGACGAGAATATGCCAATAGAGCCAAACCCTGTTATTGATAAAATTCTACCTGTTCTCCAAAAACAAACAAAGCAAAACGCCACCGATATGCTATATGGTCATATCGCAAGCCGAATTCCAGACAGCGGCGCAGCAATTTCATCCAGTTCGCCTGCTCAGACTTATTATGTTGATGCGGGGCTGCCTCCCTCATCAGCCCCTCCTGTTACCTCGCAAGATGGTAATGGAAATGGCAGCGGCGAGGCAATCAATATCCAGAAACCCTTACAATTTGCAAATAATGGTCTTTATGATGCGACGGTTCGTGTTGCCAGCTATACGCCTGCAGATGGGGTTACGGCGGGTATGTCCAGTGCTTCTACAGTCGTCTTTCGGGACAGTAACCCTTCAGCCTATTTAGAACTCCCTATAGGTACTTATGTCTTTTGCTACTATTGGGATTTAGGCACAGATACCAATAATGATGGCTATGTTGATTATGCTCATAAGAATACAGGCAGCGTGACTTTAACCGCACAATCAACAGATAATATGAACTCAGCACAAGTTGTTATGTTGAACCCAGGCAGTATGAATAATCCGAATGGCAAGTGTGGGGAGACCGCACCGCCACCATCGGGAAATGCTGGAGGGCTGACACCGCAAGAGTTGGCAAATCAGGGGACGTATACTTATCGAATATCATGCCCAACCGAAGAAAATTTAGGGGCTGATGCAGCGGTTATAACCTTTAAGTTTGTTGCAGGCGGTGTTAATGTTGAAGATGAAGGTGAAAATTCTTTTTACAAGAAAATTAACGTAAATACTTATACTCATACTTATACTGATACTATTGATGCTACCTATACCTTTACTTTTACCAATACCGGTTTCACATTGCTTATCACCGGGACTGAGGGTAGTGCGACTTGCACTGGGATAAGGAGATAATCATGCAAAGAAAAAAACAACTTGCACTTTTCCTTGCTCTGGTTTTCTTGCTCCTTCTTTCTTTGAGTTGTAATTTTGTCTCTTCCCTTTTAGGGAATTCTAAACAATTTGAAGATGGTCTGGTTCAAAATTATCACCCCGCTGCTTCGCCAGTATCGCAATATACGCTAAGTACGACGCAACAAGCGTTTGTAGATGCAAATGGTTATCCAGACCGTTTTACGATCTTCTTTTTCGACGAAATGTTGCCAGATGAACAAACATTTCCAATGCGGCACGAAAGTTGGTATTATGACGCACGCGGCTACGAGATCGTCTTTCGAAATGGCGATAAATTTACCGAGAGAACTGGTGCGCCAATCCAAATCGAGGGATTAGGGCGTACTGTCTACTCACCGCAAGGATTTACAGAAAAAATGAACTTGGACGCGCTCCTTAACACTCGAGGGGAAACAGGATTCTTCGTCCAGAATGTAGACGATGATTTGATAACTGGCGAACTCATCTTTATCAAAGGTTTAGCAGCTGGTTTTGAAGAGGGGCGTCTATCCTATGTCGAAACATTGCCATTGGGTGAAGCATCGACTGTGGCTGAAGCACCACCTTTGGTTGAAGCACCGTTGGATGATATTTTATTCCAGGATGATTTCTCGGATACCAACAGCGGCTGGAATCGGACTGACACGGAAAATAGTCTAAGAGATTATGACAATGGCGTATACCGTATATTGGTCAAGAGCCCAAATTATAGTGCTTGGGCAATTCCCCATCAATTCTTTGAAGAGAACGTGAGCATAGAAGTTGATGCGACTACAGTCAGCAGAGAGGATGATAAGGATTATGGTTATGGGGTAATTTGCCGTTATTCAGGTTCAAAAAATAGCCGCAACTTTTACTTCTTCACTGTCAGTAACGATGGCGAAGCCATAATCGGAAAGGTAGTAAACCATAGTTCAGAATATATCTCTAGCGAGAAGATGCAGCCCTATGATGTGATCAAGCAAGGCGCGGCTACAAATCACTTACGCGCGGACTGTATTGGCGACAATCTGACTTTTTATGTTAATGGTGAGGAAATTATTAGCACAAGGGATTCGTCTTTTACTAGTGGCGGTATTGGATTTGTCGCAGCAACCATTGGTGCTCCCAGTACCGAAATTACTTTTGATAATCTAATTGTTCGTAAGCCATAGTGCGATTCTTTTTGAGAAGATATATTAAAAAAGCCTCTCTAAAATTCACATAGGCATACACTTGGGGCGATAAGGTGTCAATCTTGTTTTCAACGAGAAGGGCTGGGGAGGCAAAAAGACAAAATGTCGCCTTTATAGGACGTAGACTTCGGGATTCTTAAAGCTCCTGAAGTCTTTTTGTTCTTGAGAAAGCAATGATAAAATACATTCTACAATCTTTTGAAAAACAATCTACTAAAGGTGAAAAAATGAATAACTTTCTTGGCTACCAATGTTCTCTTTGTGATACAAAATATTCTCCTAAAGAAGTAACCTATACCTGCCCGGCTGATGGCGGGAATTTAAACGTTTTGCTTGATTACGAAATGATTAAAGAAAAATATCAGCCCGACGATATTACTTGCCGCACAGAAAACTCTCTCTGGCGATATTTACCACTTTTGCCCGTCTCAAACCCTGGCGGGGAAGAAACACCCCTCTATGCCGCAGGTTGGACGCCAACTTTTTCTCTCCCCACTTTGGCTGAAAAGCTCGGCTTGGATAATCTCTGGCTGAAAGATGAAAGCTCTAATCCTACGGCCTCGTTCAAAGATCGCGCCAGTGCGATCTTGGTAGCGCGTGCCAAAGAAATTGGCGCGGAAGTGATCGTGACGGCCTCCACAGGTAATGCGGGCGCGGCTTTGGCAGGGATGTCTGCTGCGGTTGGGCAAAAGTCGGTTATTTTTGCACCAAAAACAGCTCCTGTAGCAAAGGTGGCTCAATTGCTCATTTTTGGTGCACAGGTAATGCTTGTTGATGGCACTTATGATGATGCCGTTGAGCTTGCTGTCAAAGCCGCAGATGAGTTTGGTTGGTATTGCCGCAATACGGGCTATAACCCCTTCACAATAGAAGGAAAGAAGACCGCTGCCTTCGAAATTTGGGAATGGTCGCTTAAGGCGCTTGGTGAAATAGATAAGCCTCTGACAATTTTCGTCTCTGTCGGCGACGGAAATATCATCTCTGGTATCCATAAGGGTTTCAAGGATTTGTTGGAATTAGGCTGGCTAAAACAGATGCCGCGCATTTTTGGTGTGCAGGCAAAAGGTTCTGCCGCGATTGCAAATGCCTATAATGCGGGCACAGAGGAAATCACTCCGATTTCCGCGACAACATCGGCAGATAGCATCTCAGTGGATATGCCTAGCGATGGCGTACGTGCCGTCCGTGCTGCAACAGAGACGGGCGGGCAATATATCCTTGTTGATGATGATGCGATCATTGCTGCCATAGCAGAACTTGGCAAAGTGGGCGTTTTTGCAGAACCTGCTGGGGCTACAGCCTATGCCGGTTTAGTGGAAGCCATTTCAAAAGGCGCAGTGAATGCTGATGATCCCATTCTTGTTGTGAATACAGGTAGTGGTCTCAAAGATGTTGGCGCTGCGCTGAAAGCTGTCACTAAAGCACCGATCATCAGTCCAACTTTGGAGGCTGTGAAAGAAAATCTATGAGCAAAAACTGGAGTACGCCTGCACGTTATCTAATCTTAGTATTATCAATTATTTTGGTTGTGGCTTTGGGCTGGTATATACGCCCGATCTTTCAGCCATTAGTGATTGCGGGATTGTTCGCCTATATTATGATGCCGCTTGTTAATTTGATGAAAGACCGCTTTGGACTGAAGCATAAACTGGCTGTAAATTTGGTTTATTTTCTTTCTTTAGGCTTGGTGTTGGCGTCTCCTGTTCTTTTTATCCCTGAGCTGATTGCGCAAATTCAGGTTTTCTCAAATGATTTGGTGCGGATATATGAAGAAGCGCTGGTTTTTTTAAGTGAACCGATTCGTGTCGGTACTTTTGTTTTTGATGCGAGCGATTATCTCGTTGAATTAGAAAGCTCAGTTCTTGCTGTTTTAACAGGTCTACCAGAACAAGCTTTGCATATTATTGAGAGTACTTCTCGTAATGCAGCCTGGTTTTTTGTGATCATTGTGGCCGTTTATTATTTCTTGTTGGATTGGGATAAATTGCGTGAGTTGCTGATTCGCCAGGCTCCAGAAAAATATAGACGTGATGCGCGTTTAATTTTTTTGGAGATCAAGGAACTCTGGGCGGCGTATTTGCGTAGTCAGATCGCATTAATGGCGATTGTAGGGACTGTCTTTACGATTGCCTGGTTTTCGATTGGGCTTCCCGGCGCATTAATTATCGGGATTTTGACCGGGTTGCTAAATATCATTCCGGATGTTGGCCCGATGGTGGCAATGGTGATTGCGTTGGCTGTTGCCCTGCTGGAAGGCTCTCTTTTTCTACCAATCTCAAATTTCTGGTTTGCGGTATTGATTTTTATCATCTTTTTGGTATTGGTCAATTTGAAAAATATTTGGTTGCGCCCGCGCTTGATGGGGCGCAGCGTTCATTTGCATGAAGGCTTGGTTTTTGTTGCAATTATGGCAGCTGTACTAATTCAGGGCATTCTCAGTGCAATCGTAATTGTCCCTGTGATTGCTTCTGCGCTCGTGATCGGACGTTATCTTAAGGCAGGTGTTTTAGGGTTGGAGCCAAACTTGCGTGAAGATTTGTTGGAAGAAATAGAAGTTGTTGAAGATATGAAAGAAGAAGCTGACGAAACGGAATTGTGAGAATTGAAAGCTATTTTTATTAAAACTTTGCTAAATTCTAAAGAATGAAAAAAGAGCGCGGATGAAATTTCATCCGCGCTCTTTTTTTAGAGTTTTAGCACTTTGCTTTTTCTCTTCTTCTTCGCCAACTTCATCGGGAACTTTGTCCTGCGTTTTCCATCAAATTGATAGAGCGCGTTTGCCACTGCCGCGGCAGTTGGTACTAAGCCAATTTCGCCGACTCCTTTCGCCCCGTAAGGTCCTAAGGGGTCAGGGACTTCAACGCCAATCACGTCTACGGGGGGCATTTCTTTTGCACGCAAAATGCCCAGCTTGCGGAAATTTGTATGGAGAGGAACCCCATCTTCCATTGGCAAATCTTCGCTGACCGCATACCCAATCCCCATGTGAACAGCACCTTCTACTTGTCCTTCAAAGAGCATAGGGTTGTAAATCTTCCCTGCGTCATGCGCAGCGGTCACTCTCTCAATTTGCCCATCATCGTCAATTGCAACGAGTTGCGCCGCGTAGCTGTACGAGTAGTGGGTGATAACTTCATCTACAACAGCGTCTGGTTTTGTTGTCCAGTCTACAATCCATTCGCCGAAGTATTCTTTGCCGACCAAATCAGCAAGGGTGTTATTCTTCAAATCTTTGTTTAGCTTCTCGCAGGCATCCAAGAGTGCGTTGCCGAGCAAGGATGTTGCCCGTGAAGCAGTCGTCATCCCCGCGTTTTGGTCAGATGCGGTATCTACGCGCACGTCAATCAAATCAGGGTGGATGCCGGTTTCGTTGCAAACGAGTTGACGCGCAATTGTGTTTACGCCTTGCCCCATCTCTGTCCAGCCGTGGTCAATAATGACTTTGTCAGGCGCAACAATCGAAATCAACGCCGAAGATTCATCGGGCATTCCGTTGCCGATGCCGGTGTTCTTTAATCCACAAGCCAAGCCTGCGTATTTTGTCTTTTCGTAGGCAGGTTTAATCGCTTCGAGGGCTTTTTGTACCCCAACGCCACCCGCCAAAACTTGGCCCGTTGCCGTCATCGAACCATCCTTCAGTGCATTATCGTAGCGGAACTGCCAGCGGTCGAATCCGCCTTGCTCGCAGAGATCGTCAATCGAGCTTTCCATGCCAAAGGTGGCTTGGTTGACACCAAATCCGCGCATGGCACCGCAAGGCAGATTGTTTGTGTAGACAGCAAAGGCTTCTAAATCCGTTGCGGGGACGTGATACGCCGCAGTCGCATGGCTGGCAATTCTTGTGAGCACCTTTGCGCCTACAGAAGCGTATGCACCGGTATCGCCCACAAATCGCGCTTTGATGAAAGTCAATTTACCATCTTTATCACAGCCCAATTCATAATCCATCCAAACCGGATGTCGTTTGGGGTGCATGATAATCGATTCGTCTCGTGTGAGATGCACTTTGACGGGCAAGCCAAGCAATTTTGCCATCAATGCGGCGTGACCTTGTACGCTCAAATCTTCTTTACCGCCAAATCCGCCGCCGTTTGGCACCAAAATCACGCGTACCTGCTCTTTTGATAAGCCGAGCAATTTTGCAATTTGTATTTGGTCTTCGTAGATCCCCTGACTTTGCGAGTAAACTTTCACGCCCTCACCATCGGGCATGGCTACAGCCGCTTCGACTTCCATGAAGGCATGTTCTACGCGTTGCGTTTCGTAAACGCCTGTTGAGATAAACGCAGAGTTTGCGCGCGCTTCATCCATATCGCCGCGCACAAATACGGGGTGGGATAGGATATTCCCGCCCTCGTGCACTTTCGGGGATTCGGGAGTCATCGCCGCATGCATATCACTGACGACCTCGAGCGGTTCGTACGTAACCTTGATCTTGCTCATTGCATCACGAGCAATTGCCTCGCTTTCAGCAACTACGCTTGCGACTACGTCCCCGAGATAGCGAGTGATTTCTCCCTTTTTGAGCATCAGGGGCCAGTCTTGTTGAATTAAGCCGATAGTACGGTCACCCGGCACATCGTCAGCGGTGAAGATGCGTAGCACGCCTGCCATGCCCTCAACTGCTGAAGAGTCGATATCCAGTATTTTGGCACGGGGGTATTCGCTGAATTTCAATGCACCGTGTACCATCCCCTCGAAGCGGAGATCATCTGTATATTGATGATCGCCCAGCACCAATTCCCGTGCCTGGTATTTAGGATGCCGTGATCCCAATTTACCCTCACTGGTCGGGGTGGGGATTTCCTTCTCATCTCGAATGGCTTCTGCTGCATAATCAATCGCTTCAACAACCTTCGTGTAGCCTGTGCAACGACAAATATGGGGGGTAAGTGCCTGCTTGATCTGGTCTTCGGTCGGAGTGGGGTTTTTCTTGATGAGCGTATCAGCACGCATGACGATGCCGGGCGTACAAAATCCGCATTGAACACCGCCTTTTTCAGCGAAGGCATTGGCGAAAATATCGCGTTTATAATCGCCAAGCCCATCGGGCGTGGTGATACTGGTCTCGCCGATTTTCTTCATTGGCGTGATGCAAGAGAGCTTGGATTTTCCGTCAATATCCACCGTGCAAGCCCCGCAGTTTGCCTGCCCAGAACAGCCATCTTTGACCGATGTGATATTTTCGTGCTCGCGTAGATAGGTTAAAAGCGAAATTTCAGGGTCGCCATCGAATTCTTTTTCTTTGCCATTTAGGGAAAATTTCATGTGATGCCTCATATATGGGGTAAGGAAAGGTCAGACCTATTAAATCATATGCGAAGAAGATTTGCAAGATGAGTTGCTTTGTTAGAAGTGATTCATTAGATATTCGATATGCAGAAATTAAGCGGATGGGTTAAAATGGTTGGTATGGAGCTTATGAAAAAAACTTTAAAAGAAAAGCAGGAATATTTTTATGCGGCGCTATTATGGGCATCGGTATGGGTAATTCCTTGGGGGAAAACACTGTCTTTCCAGGGGAATATCGAATTAGTTTTCTTAATTGATATGATAAAACTCGGCGTAGCTATGGCTTTATTTATATTACCGGGTATTTTCTTATATATATTATTGTCACCTCAGGGTGATATAAATTCAGCGGGTTTTATTTCAATAGGGATCACTTTTTCAATTTTTCTAATTTCTTTTCTCGGTTTAGCAGGGCGTATATTAGGGCTTTCTTTTGTGACAGTAAAAGGTATTTATGCTTTTATTGGCTTTATTGAAATTGTTCTCTTGGCATTTTTGGAAAGGCGAAATGAATTTACGAAAGAAAATTTTCAAGAAGTTTTTCGGCGTGGCGTGAGAAATACCCCCTTGGTTTTTGCTATTTTCTTAGCAATGCTAATGATGTTTCACGACCAATTATTTTTTGTTGATGACTATACTTATCTAGCTTATTTGACAAATTGGCAAGACGCCGATGTTTTGGGATTCAGAAATATCGTTCATGAAATGGATGTTCTTGAGTTTCCAAGATACTGGTTGGCGATGTTGCCTATGAGTCAAGCATTGCTGGCAGACCTAAGTGGGGTTTCAGGACTTTTACTTTTGGGTAGCTATCTTGAATTTTATCTTGTGCCTTTGGCAATGCTCTCTTTATATTGGGTGGCGCGTTTCTTAGGCGCATCAAGAAATAAAGCAGGCTTTTCAGTATTATTTCAAATTATTTTATACGCGTGGATGATCCATGAATATGTTCCAACAGGGTTTTGGTTTTATTTAAACATGTCTGAAGATAAAGTTTTTGCGACATTTTTGATTTTTCCAGCCCTTCTTTTTTTTAACTTAAAATATATAGAAAAGAATGAACCTAAGAAATTGCTTCTCGTTTTTCTAGCAGGGGTGGCGATGGTATTAACGCACCCTGTGGTTTTTGTTTTCTCCGTTTTCATTATCCTTTTAATTGCACTTATTGCTTTTTTCTTAAAAAATTTTTCTTTGGGTAACTTTTTTAAACTTTCAGCGAGCTATGCACTAATGATGTTGCCCCATTTCTTTATTCGCTTATACTTAAAAAACTATCTTTCTACTAACGCTACAAGCGTTAAAGAAACATTTGAATTTGAGGCGGTTGTACGCGTAGTTAATGATATTTTTTATGGACTTGTTCCTGATACTTTATTATTGATGGATATAGGTATCCAAAATAAAGCAGGGCATGTAATTATCCTTATCTTTCGGTACTTACCGGTAATTATCTTTATACTTGCATTCATCATCGCTTTCAAAAAAATCAAAGACGGGCAGTTATATTGGTATGTCTTCGCTTCCATTTTTCTGACACTTTTTGCCACTATCCCATATACTGGATGGATTTTAGGTTATTTCGTTTCTGGGCGAATGATTTCGCGTGCTTCTTGGTTTCTTCCCTTAGGGATTGGCATAGTTCTTATTTGGGATAGCACAAATAAGTTTCTGAAAACTCAAAAGATATTTTTGCAAAAAAACAAGATTTTTCTAATCGGAATCTTGCTTTCTTTTATTTTTGTTAGCCCTATCCTTTTTGCGGATATTTCAGGGCGTTTTTCTGCTTATTTTGAGGGCATAAAATATTATAAAGAATTATCTCAAATAGGTAATTATATTGATGAAAACACAAACGCGCCTGTTATGGCGATTGCCTTAGATTATAGAGATACACAGTTTTTACCCGGTGTAGCAAGAAATGCGAGAGTGATTTCTTTTCGGGAGAGAAAGTTGGAGAATCCGCATAATCACTCTCTTTCTGTTGAAGAAATTAAAGCCAGAGTTTATGCCAGCGATTTTTTGCGGGAGTTGGAAGGAGAAATTGATAGAAATGAGTATTGCTCCATTATCAAAGAATATGATTTGCGCTTCGTTTTAGCTGAAGATGAGAATCTAAATCTTTTTCTGTCTGCAGTAGAAGAATGTGAAAAAGGGCTCGATATTGTCTATAAAACAGAGCATTTTCTTTTACTCGATTCCCATCTTTCCGATTAAAAAATGAAGCTAATTATTTATCTCCCTGCCTATAATGAAGAAAAGCAGATTAGAAATGTGCTTTTGAATTTACCTGAAAAATTAGAAAATATAGAAAAAATTCAATATCTTGTTGTAGACGACGGTAGCCAAGATAGAACAAAAGAGTATGCGCTAGAATCTGGAGCAGAGGTTATTTCGCATGGAAGCAATCGTGGTGTTGGCGCCTCTTTTTACTCTGCCATAGAATTTGCTTTGAAGAATGATACTGATATTTTGGTAAGTATTGATGCAGACGGCCAATTTGATTCAAATGAAATTCCTACGTTGATTGCTGAAATAGAAGAAAATAATGTTGATATGATAGTCGGCAATCGTTTTTCTTCTGGTAGACCCCAAAATATGTCTAAAATTAAGTATTGGGGAAACAAAAAAATAGCCCAGCTAATAAGTTATATTTCTGCCCAAAAATTTCAAGATGTTTCTTGCGGTTATCGTGCTTATAACCGCGAGGCTTTATTACGCCTCAATATCTTTGGTAAATTTACCTACACTCACGAGTCGATTTTATCTTTAGTATATCAAGGCTTGCGCGTCAAAGAACATCCTGTTAAAGTAAGTTATTATGCAGATAGAAAATCTCGTATTGCTCACTCTATTCCCCGTTACGCTCTGCGGGCTAGCGCGATAATCCTACGCGTCTTGCTAGACTACTCTCCCATTCGTGTATTTGGTGCGCTCGGTACGATTTTCTTTCTGATAGGCTCTGCCTTTGAAGTATTTCTTTTATCCTATTATGTGTTTAGCGGAAGTTTTACGCCATATAAAGCCACCGGTTTTATTGGTTTAGCGTTTATTATTCTGGCCATGTTCGTTTTCTTGCTCGCTTTAATTGCAGATATGTTGTTACGGATGCGGATTTTGCAGGATAGGCAGTTATACGAGTTTAAGAAAAATTTGTATGAGAACTAGCCACCAGACAGTTTCATAAATATTTACAAAGAGAGATGCGGATCGGCAA